>JBAUUA010000541.1:0-3232 GCA_049582465.1 Bradyrhizobium sp.
GCGCGGCACGGAGTGACGCGACGCAGAGCCGGGACCTATGGAGAGATTGGGTCCCGGTTCAGCAGCGCACTATTTCGCTTCGCTCATATTGCGCTGCGCCCGGGACACGGTGAGCGCGACCCTCAAATCTTCTGATTGTATTCGCCGACCTCCGGATGGGTGCGCAGCACCGAATCCATCGCCTCGAACAGATCGTGCATCCGCTGCTCGCTCGCCGGGCTCTCGACCACAACCACCAGCTCCGGCTTGTTGGAGGACGCCCGCACCAGGCCCCAGCTGCCGTCCTCGACGGTGACGCGGACGCCGTTGACGGTGACGAGATCGCGGATCTTCTGCCCCGCGACCTTCTCGCCCTTGTTCTGCAGCGCCTCAAAATGCTTCACCACCGCGTCGACGACGCCGTATTTGGTCTCGTCCGCGCAATGCGGCGACATGGTCGGCGACGACCAGGTCTTCGGCAGCGCGTCCTTCAGATCCGCCATCGACTTGCCGGGGGCGCGATCCAGCATGTCGCAGACCGCGATCGCCGAGATCAGGCCGTCGTCGTAGCCGCGGCCGTACGGCTTGTTGAAGAAGAAATGGCCGGATTTCTCGAAGCCGGCCAGCGCGCCGAGTTCGTTGGTGCGGCGCTTCATGTAGGAATGGCCGGTCTTCCAATAGGTCGTTTTTGCGCCCTGCTTCTGCAGAACCGGGTCAGTCACAAAGAGCCCGGTCGACTTCACGTCGACCACGAATTGCGCGTCCTTGTGAATCGCGGACATGTCCCGCGCCAGCATCACCCCGACCTTGTCGGCAAAAATCTCCTCGCCGGTGTTGTCGACCACGCCGCAGCGGTCGCCGTCGCCATCGAATCCCAGGCCGACATCGGCCTTGTGCTTGAGCACCTCGTCGCGGATGGCGTGCAGCATCTCCATGTCTTCGGGATTGGGATTGTATTTCGGAAAGGTGTAGTCAAGCTCGGTGTCGAGCGGGATCACCTCGCAGCCGATCGCCTCCATCACCTGCGGCGCGAACGCGCCCGCGGTGCCGTTGCCGCAGGCGACCACCACCTTCAGCTTGCGCTTCAGCTTCGGGCGCTTGGTCAGATCGGCGATGTAGCGCGCCGGAAAATTCTCGTGAAACTGGTAGGACCCGCCGGCCTTGTTTCTGAACTCGGCATTGAGCACGATCTCCTTCAGCCGGCTCATCTCGTCGGGGCCGAAAGTGAGAGGCCGGTTGGCGCCCATCTTGACGCCGGTCCAGCCATTATCGTTATGCGAGGCCGTCACCATCGCGACGCAGGGCACGTCGAGCTCGAACTGCGCGAAATACGCCATCGGCGTCATGCACAGACCGATATCGTGCACCTTGCAGCCCGCGGCCTGCAGCCCCGAGATCAGCGCGTATTTGATCGAGGCCGAATAGCCGCGGAAATCGTGCCCGGTCACGACTTCCTGCCTGACGCCGAGTTCCGAGATCAGCGCGCCCAGCCCCATGCCCAGCGCCTGCACCCCCATCAGGTTGATTTCCTTGCCGAACAGCCAGCGCGCGTCGTATTCGCGAAAACCCGTCGCCTTCACCATCGGCTCGGATTCATAGGCATAGGTATTAGGAACCAGCACGGCTTTCGGCTTCGGAAACATGCAAATGGCCTTGTCGTGAAATGAAAGGGAATGCACCGCAGCAATAGCGAATGCGCAGGCGCAACGGAAGTCGAAACGGCCGGTTTTTGCCGATTAGATTAATTAGGGTAGATGGGCGAAGCGTCATCCACCATCTTTGCACGGCGGCGCAATACGCTGCGCTGTTGCGCCCTATGGGCCTCTCAACGAAAATATCGAAAACGACCCAATGCAAAGTAGCATGGTCCGGCCTTTTGAGCGATCCCGCAAAAACATTGTGACTCATCGGCCAAATCACCGGCATATCTTCATCGTCGCAAGAATTAAGCCCGCGCCGAAAATCCGCCGCGGGCTTTTTGAATCAGACAATACGCTGTCAGGCCATACACTGCCGAGCGCGCCGAACCTGGCCGCCTGGCTGACAGCCAAGGCCGACCCCGCCGACAGACGGGCGCCCGGCGAAGACGGTGGGCAAGCCGAACCGGAATCGACGTTTCCGTGCCATTGCGCAAGCCCTCCTTCGAGCATTTGCCTTCATGCATTTGCCTTCAAGCACTTGCCTTCATACCCTCAAAGCCAACTAAGCCCTCTCCGCGAGGGCGCGGTCACATCAGGACCCCTTCGAAGGTGTCCGCAAATACCTGTAGGTGATTCATCATGCCTGATTACTCTCTGGTGCCGGTAGACGATGAGCCGGATTTCGATAACTGCTCGCTCGTTCCCGTTGACTACGATCCATTCGCCGCGGATCGCCCGGCTCAACAGGCGCAGTTTCAACGGCCGCCGACACCGACTCAACCGGCGCAGCCACGGCCGCAACAGCCCGCGACAGGAGCCGGTCAGCCCGGCGTCAACGGGCCTGCGACCGGCAACAGCCCCAGCGGATCGGGTGGCGGCGCCACTGGGGTGCCTCCAACCCGACTTTGGATCAAGGCGCAGCCAAAGCTGCTCCCTTTGGCCGCTACGCTAATCCGACGCCAACAGACTCTGTTACATCAAACGTTGGCCTACTAGGTCCACTGACACTCCACCAACAGGCCCTCAGGTTAGTACTGCCAAGGGTAATCTCACGATTGCTGCCACTGACGGCGCCAAACCCACGAATTTCGGTGGGGTTTACGGGCATACGCTAACGGCCTCAGAACTCGGTAGCAATGATTTGGGAATAATCACCGCTGCCGACCCGACTGGTCTGTTGGTAGCGACTGATCTTCCCCCGAAGAAGTGGACTGGTTTAGGCGACTTTTAGCTCCATTTCGGCCGGGGCGATATACCCGATGGCGGAATGGAGCCGGGTTCGATTGTAGAAGCCCTCGATGAAGGCGAAGATATCGCGCTGGGCCTCGGCGCGGGTCTTGTAGTCGCGATGGTGGACGAGCTCGGTCTTGAGAGTATGGAAGAAGCTCTCCATCGGGGCATTGTCGTAGCAATCGGCCTTTCGGCTCATCGATGCGGTGACACCGGCGGCGGCAAGGGCGGCCCGATATTCGCGTGAAGCGTATTGGGCGGATTCAAGTGGTCGTCGCAACACCACGTTTGTCGGCCGATAGAAGTAACTGGTCAAGAGCTTCTGCAGGCGTTTTCCAATCAAGTGTCTTTCGGGGCCGGGAGTTGAGGGCGACTGCCACGGC
>JBAUUA010000542.1:0-3622 GCA_049582465.1 Bradyrhizobium sp.
GGCATGGGCGGCGAGGAAATGACCGAGATCGGCCTGTTGAAGGCCGCAGGCGCGGTCGCGTTTACCGACGGCGACAGGAGCGTCACCAACGCGCAGGTGATGCGCCGGGCGCTGACCTATGCGCGGGATTTCGACGCACTGATCGTGCATCACACCGAAGATCCCGATCTGGTCGGCGAAGGCGTCATGAACGAGGGCGAGTTCGCGGCGCGGCTGGGACTGGTCGGCATTCCCAACGCGGCCGAGACGATCATGCTGGAGCGCGACATGCGCCTCGTGGCGCTGACCGGCGGCCGCTATCACGCGGCCTCGCTGAGCTGCATCGAGTCGCTGGAAATCCTCAAACGCGCCCGCGATGCCGGGCTACCGGTCAGCGCCTCGGTGTCGATCAATCATGTCACGCTCAACGAAAACGACATCGGCCCCTACCGGACATTCTTGAAACTGTCGCCGCCGCTGCGGACCGAGGAAGACCGGCTGGCGCTGGTCGAAGCCGTCGCCTCGGGGCTGATCGACGTCATCATGTCCGATCACAATCCGCAGGACGTCGAGGTGAAGCGACTGCCGTTCGCGGAAGCGGCCTCCGGCGCGATCGGCCTGCAGACCATGCTGCCGGCGGCGCTGCGGCTGATCCACAATGGCAAGATGGATTTCAAGACGCTGATCCGCGCGATGTCGACGCGCCCCGCCGAACTGCTGGGCCTGCCCGGCGGAACGCTGCGCGCGGGTTCGCCGGCGGACATCATCGTGATCGATGCCGACACGCCCTGGGTGCTCGACCCCGTCGACATCAAGTCACAATGCAAGAATACACCGTTCGACGAAGCGCGGTTCTCGGGCCGCGTGGTGCGCACCATCGTCGGCGGACGGACCGTCTACGAGCACGTCTGACACGCGCGGTCTATCACACCAGGGAGCGACGCCAATGTCAGCTGATGCCTTCCTGCCGGTGGCGTTGATCCTCGGCTATCTCCTGGGCTCGATTCCGTTCGGGCTGGTCCTGACCAAGCTCGCCGGCACCGAGGACCTCCGCTCGATCGGCTCCGGCAATATCGGCGCCACCAACGTGCTGCGCACCGGACGCAAGGGCCTCGCCGCGGCGACGCTGCTGGGCGATGCTCTGAAGGGCACGCTAGCGGTAATTCTCGCCGGCTACTTTGGCGGCCCCGACGCCGCGATGCTGGCGGGGCTCGGCGCGTTCCTCGGCCATCTCTTCCCGGTGTGGCTGAAATTCAAGGGCGGCAAAGGCGTCGCCGTCTATATCGGCATCCTGATCGGATTGTTCTGGCCGGCCGCGATCGTGTTTTGCGTGATCTGGCTCACCACCGCCATCGTCACCCGCTACTCCTCGCTTGCGGCGCTGGTTGCAAGTGTCGTCACGCCGATCTTCCTGTGGTGGTTCGGCCACCTCGCGCTTGCGTCGCTGTTCGCCGTGCTGACGCTGTTGCTGTTCTACATGCACCGCGAAAACATCAGGCGGTTGCAGGCGGGCACCGAGGGCAAGATCGGGGCGAAGAAGTAAGAAGCCTTGCTCCGGGCGACGCGTCTTTTAAAAGACTCTCCGCATCACCTCAGCACAATCGCCCTGTCACAAAAATTGCCGACGCGGATTCATACAACCTTAGGAGTCAAACCCGCATAGTTTCGCTTCGGGAGATTTTCCCCGCGCGGCTCGAAAGGATGCGGCTTTGAACCGAATTTTTCTTAAATTCCTGGCAAATGAATCCGGCGCTACGGCGATCGAATATTGTCTGATCGCGGCGGCCATCGCGCTCGCCATCATCGCATTGGTCAACGCGCTCGGCATCAACATCGCCGGCGAGCTCGCCTCAATCAACAGCCAATTGAAATGAGCAGTCCGTTTCGAGAAAGCACCGGCCCGTCTCAGCAACACTCCCGATGCGTTCGCGGGCCTGGCGGCGTCATCACCGCCGCCCCAACGCCTCTTCCACAAATCGTGCCACCTTGAGCGCGCCGGCATCGTTGCCAAACCGGGCGATTACCTGCACGCCCACCGGCAAGCCGCCGACGGCCACGTAGGCTGGAATATTGACGCAAGGCACGCCCATCAGCGTCCACAGCTTGTTGAAGCTTGCATCGCCGGTCGAGGCTAGCCCCTTCGGCGCCGCGCCCGGTGCGGAGAAGGTCAGCAGCGCGTCGACATCGTCGAAGATTTTTGCCAACGCCTTGCGGCCCCGGTTCGCGACCCGGCGCGCCTCGTCGTAATCGGCCGGCAGAATTCCAGTGGTCTGGTCGAGCTTGGCGCGCAGCAATGGCGGCATGGCCTCGTATTGCGTCTGATATTCCCAGGCGAGCGCGTGATGCGCCTCGAACTCCTGCACGGTCTCATGCGCGCCCCACGCATCCGCCACCATCTCCGGCAAGGCGAGCGTGCGAACCGAGGCGCCGGCGCGTTCGACTGCGGCGCCGGCGATCCGCAATGCCTCGGTGCTGGCCGCTTCAGGCGCGCCGGCAAACTCCTGCGTCACGATACCGATACGCGGCCGTTCGATCGCGGCACCCGGCAGCAGTTCGGGCCGGCTGGTGATCGCCGACAGCGCGAGCGCCAGGTCTTCGACGCCCGCCGCGAACAGCCCAACGGTATCCAGCGTCCACGAATAGCATTTGACACCGACCGTCGGCAGAATCCGGAAAGACGGTTTTATGGCGGCCACGCCGCAATACGACGCCGGCCGGATCACCGACCCGCCGGTCTGCGTTCCCACGGCAAGCGGAATCATGCCGGCCGCAACCGCCGCCGCCGAGCCCGAGGACGAGCCGCCCGGCGTGTGGGCGTGATTGCGCGGATTGAGCGTCGCGGTCGGATCGCGCGAGGCGAACGCCGTCGTCGTGGTCTTGCCGGCGATGGAAGCCCCCGCCTGCTTCAGCATCATCACCACCGCCGCATCCGCGCGCGGCCGCCAGCCTCTGTAAATCTTCGATCCCATTTCGGTCGGGAGGTCCGCGGTATCGATGATGTCCTTGATGCCGACGGCAATGCCGCGCAGCGGGCCGGAGCCGGCCGCGCGGACGTTCTCGGCCCGGCAGACCAAGGCGCCGATGGTCTTGTCGTGCGCCTCGATCGCCGCAGCGGATTGCGCAATCGCCGCATCGGCCGAAAGCTCGCCGGAAGCGATACGGCGCTGGAGGTCGGCAAGCGAGATCATCGGCATTTTTCCCCGTGAGAGATCGAACCGCTTTTACGGAGCGCGCCCGGATCGGGCAAGCGGATGCTCCTGTCATTCCGGAGCGATGCAGAGCATCGAGCCCGGAATCCATAACCACGATCGGGAGTATGGATTCCGGACCCGCGCCAACTGGCGCGTCCCGGAATGACGACTGCAGAGTTGGGCGGACCATCCCACGTTCACCCCCTTCCCCGCACTCGCCAGTTGATCCACACTGCCGCCCCCGGAGGCCACATGGATAGCAAAACGCCCGGCACTACCCTTACCGACGCGCAGCGGATCGACTGGCTGCGGCTGATCCGCAGTGACAATGTCGGACCGCGCACTTTTCGTTCGCTGGTCAACCATTTCGGCAGCGCGCGGAAAGCGCTGGAACGGCTGCCCGAAATGGCGCGGCGCGGCGGCGCGGCACGGCCGGGGCGGATCTGCAGCGA
>JBAUUA010000543.1:0-17966 GCA_049582465.1 Bradyrhizobium sp.
GCGTTTGCCAGATAACGCGCGAACTGCACCGGTACGGGATCGTCGAGCCCGAGGGATTTGTGGATCTCGGCGCGCTCGGCGGCCGAGGTGTCGATGGCGACCATCTGGTTGACGGGATCGCCGGCGAAGCGGAACATCGAGAACGAGATGATCCCGACCGCGATCATGACGCCGATCGCCTGGATCGCCCGGCGCAGAGTGAAAGCGAGCATGTGATCCTTTCACTTCTCTCTCGAGGCGGGGCACGCCTCATCGCGAGCCCCAAATAAAAGGTCCCGGAAGCGCGGAGCCACCGGGACCTGTGCATTGAAGCGGGCTACTCCTGTTTGGTCGCCCAGTACAGCAGGACCTGATTGTCCGGGCGCTGGGTCAATTTCACCTTTTTCGACACGCCCCAGGCCAGCGCCTGCTGGTGCAGCGGGATATAGCTGTAGTCCTTGATGCCGATCTCGAACGCCTGCTTGATCAGCTGATCGCGCTTGGTCATGTCGGCCTCGACCAGCACCTTGTCGGTGAGGGCGTCGAGTTCCTTGTTGCAATAGCCGCCGAGATTGGCTTCGCCGCGCGTGGGATCCTTGGGATCGTTGCGGCAGCCCATGATGTCGTGCAGCACGTTGTGCGAGTCCATCGAGGCCGGCGTCCAGCCCAGCAGGAAGAAGGAGGTCTGGTAGCCGCCGGGTTTCAGCACCTTGGCGAAATACTGCTGCTTCGGCTGCGCCAGCAGGTTTATCTTGATGCCGATGCGGGCCAGCATGCCGACCACCGCCTGGCAGATCGCGGCGTCGTTGACGTAACGGTCGTTCGGGCAGTCCATCGTGACTTCGAAGCCGTCCGGATAGCCCGCTTCCTTCAGCAGCTTCTTGGCGCCGTCGGGATCCAATTTAGGCCGCGTGAAATCCTTCGAGAGCGGGAACAGTTGCGGCGCGACCATCAGCGCCGAGGGCGTCGACAGCCCGCGCATCACGCGGTTCTTGATCAGCTCGACGTCCACCGCCTTGTAGAACGCCTCGCGGACGCGGATGTCCTTGAACGGGTTCTTGCCCTTGACGTTGGAGTACAGCAATTCGTCGCGGAACTCGTCCATGCCGAGGAAAATCGTGCGCAGCTCCGGTCCGGTCATAACCGTCGCATTGCCACTCGCGTTAACCCGCGCGATGTCCTGCAGCGGAACCGGCTCGATGACGTCGACTTCGCCGGACAGCAGGGCGGCGACGCGGGTCGCATCGGAGGCGATTGGCGTGAAGATGATCTCCTTCAGATTATGCTCCGGCTTGCCCCACCAGTTCGCGTAGGGCTTGAACACGGTCTTAACGCCCGGCTGATGGCTCTCGATGTAGAAGGGACCGGTGCCGTTTTCATGCAGCGAGGCAAAGCTCGGCGTGGTCGCCGAGGCTGGTGTCGGCGCCACCGAGTTGTTTTCCTCGCACCACTTCTTGTCCATGATGTACCAGGCGTCCCATTGCCCGATCAAAATGGGATTCGGACTGTCGAGCATCACGTCGACCGTATGGTCGTCGACCTTCACGAACTTCGCATCAGCCGGAACGTTGCTGGTGAAGTTCGATCCCTTGGCACGTATGCGGTCGGCGGAAAAGATCACGTCATCGGCGGTAAACGGATCTCCGTTGTGGAATTTGACGTTCTTGCGGAGATGGAAGCGCCAGTGGGTCGGGTCCAGGATTTCCCAGCTTTCCGCCAGTGCCGGAACGATCTTCAGATCCTTGTCGCGGGTGACCAGGGCCTCATACACATGCGCGTGATGGGCGATGGTCGTGGTTTCCTTGAGCGTATAGGGATCGAGCGATTTCAGGTCGCCCTGGTTGGCGTAGCGTAGCGTCTGGCTTGAAGCCGGCGACATCGCAAAGGCGACGACGAGACTGATGGTCGCTGCAAGCAAGCTTTGACGTACCGACATTTGTTCAGGATCTCCGCTGTGGCTTATTAGCTATGGCTGATTGTTCGTTTCCGCATGATCGGCGGCTCCGGCCGATCCATGTTGCCAGAGTGTTTGGCCGCCGCGCAAGCGCGATTTGCCCGAAAGCCAAGGCCGGTTTGCGCCGCGATGCCGCAATAGCTAACGTCAGTCTAGGCGGCGAAAGCCAGCGCGTGACATTCGACTTTCGGAGTGCGGGATGGCGGAACTGAAGGCCGATGTTCTCGTGCTGGGTGCGGGAATGGTCGGCGTCAGCGCCGCTTTGCATCTGCAGCAGCGCGGGCGGGACGTCATCCTGGTCGATCGCCACGAACTTGCCGGCGAAGAGACGAGCTATGGAAATGCAGGGCTGATCGAGTGCGCCTCGGTCTTTCCTTACATGTTTCCCCGCGATTTCCGGCAGATCCTGAAATACGCGCTCAACAGCGCGCCGCAGGTGCGTTACCGGTTCTCGGACCTGCCGAGTTTCCTGCCGTGGCTGGTACGCTATTATCTCGCATCCTCCGAAGAGAGGACGCTGCACAGCGCGCTTGCCGAACTGACGCTGATCCGGCGCAGCCTGATCGAGCATGAGGCGCTGATCGCGGAGGCCGGCGTGCCCGAGCTGTTGCAGCGGAGCGGCTGGATCAAGCTGTTTGGCTCCGATGCCACGCTCGCCACCGCGGTCGCGGACCTCGATCGCGCCAGGCAATACGGCGTCGCAGGCGAGGTGCTCGATGCCAAAGCGATCGTAGCTCGCGAGCCCAACCTGACCGGGGAATTCGCCGGTGCGACGTATTTTCCCGCGCCCGGATTCGTTCCCGATCCCGGCGGGTTGGCAAAAGCCTATGCGGCACTTTTCAAGTGCAAGGGCGGGCGCTTTCGTGTCGGCGACGCGCGAACGCTGCAACACGATGCGAGCGGCTGGCGGCTTGCCGGAACCGACGGCGCGTTGGTCGCGCGCGAAGCCGTGGTGGCGCTGGGGCCGTGGTCCGATCAGGTATTTCGCCCCTTGGCTATGCCATCCCCCTCGCCGTCAAGCGCGGGTATCATTTGCATCTGGCGGCGCGCGGTAATGCCGTGCTGCATCATCCTGTTCTCGATGCCGATTTCGGCTATTTGCTGGCGCCGATGAACCGCGGCATTCGTCTTACCACGGGCGTGGAGTTTGCCCGCCGCGACGCGCCGCCGACCCCGATCCAGCTGCAGCGGTCGCTGCCGCGGGCGCGCAACCTGTTCCCGCTGGGCGAGGCAGTCGACGCCAAACCCTGGATCGGCGCGCGGCCATGCCTGCCGGACATGCTGCCGGTAATCGGCAGGGCGCCGCGCCATGCTGGGCTGTGGTTCGACTTCGGCCACCAGCACCACGGCCTGACGTTGGGGCCCGCGACCGGCCGCCTGCTGGCGGAGATGATGACCGGGGAGACGCCTTTTGCCGATCCCGGCCCCTTCGCCGTCGAGCGTTTCGGTTGACCATATCAGCCGAATGGTACGCCGGAACAGCGCCTTAGCCATAAGGCAGCTTGCATCGCATGGCCCCTCGCGGCGATACTGTGACAAGCCGTCAAACTGCGATCAGGAGCGGACATGAAGATTAACGTTGAAATAGACTGCACCCCGCTCGAAGCCCGGCAGTTCTTCGGGTTGCCGGACGTGCAGCCGATGCAGACCGCTGTCATGGACAACCTGCAGAAGCAACTGATGGCCAACATCGAAAAGGTTTCGCCGGAAGCGCTGATGCAGAGCTGGTTCACCTTCGACCCGAAGATCGCCGAACGGTTTCAGGACATGTTCGTGACCATGGCGGGGCTGGGCGGCGTGCGCGCCAGCGACAAGAAAACCAGCGACAAGAAATAGCCATGCCGGTCGACGGAAGCGAACCGCCGCCTTCGGGCCGGCTGCGTCCGCCGGGTCTCGGCCTCTTGCTCGCGGAAGCGCGAGGCATTTTCGAATTCAACGCCAGCCTTTTGCTTTCACCGCTGTTGATGCGCGCGCCGCGCGGCGACGGTCATCCGGTGCTGGCATTGCCGGGTTTCCTCGCCAGCGACCTGTCGATGGCGCCGATGCGGCGATATCTGTCGGAGCTCGGCTACGACGCTCACGCCTGGCGGATGGGCCGCAATACCGGTGGCATCTCGCGCATGCGCGCGGCACTGCGCGACCGGCTCGCCGAGATTCATAGTTCGAGCGGCCGCAAGGTCTCGATCATCGGCTGGAGCCTCGGCGGCGTCTATGCGCGCGATCTCGCGCTGCAGGCGCCGGAGATGGTGCGCTATGTCGTGACGCTGGGAAGCCCGTTCGCCAACGACGTGCGGGCGACCAACGCCACGCGGCTCTACGAGGCGCTGTCGGGCGAGGGGGTCGAGGACAATTCCGAGCTTCGGCGGGCCATCTCGGGCGATCTGCCGGTCCCGACCACCTCGATCTATTCGCGCACCGATGGCATCGTGAACTGGCGAACCTGCCTGTTGCGTCCGTCCGAAACCGCCGAAAATATCGAGGTGCATCTGGCGAGCCATGTCGGGCTCGGCGTCAACCCGGCCGCGCTGTGGGCGGTGGCCGATCGCCTTGCCCAAGGGGAAGGCCAATTCCGGCAATTTGATCGTTCGGGGCCGTTTGCCATTGCATATGCCCCCCCGGAAAATGCACAATCCTGATTGGATGAAATGTCCCGAAAATGGGACCGTCTGAACGCCAGAAGCGCCACCAAGGCGCCGCGCGATCGATAGCGGGAGGGAACAATGGGTGACGCCAAGAAGCTGTCCTCGATGGACGCGTCGTTTCTCTATCTGGAAACGCCGGAAATGCCGATGCATGTCGGGAGCATGGCGATCTTCCGCCTGCCCGAGGATTACAAGGGCGACTTCTTCGAGGACTTCAAGGCGATGATCGCCTCGCGGCTGCATGTCGCCCCGATCCTCAAGGCGCGGCTGGAAAAGACGCCGCTCGATATCGATCATCCCTCCTGGGTCGAGGACGACCAGTTCGATATCGACCGCCATATCTTCCGCGGCAGCCTTCCGGCGCCCCACGACCGCGCCACGCTGGAGCGCATCGTCGGCTGGATGCACGCCAAGCTTCTCAACCGCGCCCGTCCGCTGTGGGAGTTCTACGTATTTGAAGGCATGAAGGACAACGAGATCGGGCTTTACTCCAAGATGCATCACGCCTGTATCGATGGCGGCGCGGGCGCGGCGCTGACCAACATGATCTATGACGTGACGCCGATCCCGCGGAAGATCGAGCCGCCGACGGCGCGCGCCAAGGTCGGGCAGGAGCCGCGCGATATCGCCGCCAATCTCCTGGATTCCTATCAGCAGCTCTGGACCCAGCCGCTCGATGCCGCGGCCGCCGCCAAGGGCATCGAGCTGCCGCGCTCCGGAAAAAGCGATCTCGGATCGATCCTGTTCGACAATGCGATGTTCCAGATCGAGAACGCGGTGAAGTTCGCCGGCAACATTCCGACCATGCTGAAGAGCGTCTCCGACGTGGTCGGAAAGATTTCCGATCCGAAATCGCGCGACAGCATCGCCGGCATGATGTCGCCGCCGACGATCCTGAACAAATCGATCTCGTCGGAGCGCAGCTTTGCCGGCACGTCGATCCCGCTCTCGCGCGCCAAGGCACTGGCCAAGCAGGCGGGCGGCAAGCTGAACGACGTGGTGCTGGCGGTCTCGAGCGGCGTGGTGCGGCGTTATCTCAGGGAGCGCGGCGCGCTGCCGGCGAAATCGATGACGGCCGCGGTGCCGATCTCGCTGCGCGAGGAGGGCAACACCGACGCCAACAACCAGGTGTTCGGCATGATCTGCTCGATCGCCACCAACATCGAGGATCCGAAGGCGCGGCTGGAGGCGATCATTGCGCAGTCCACCAAGTCCAAGGAGATGTCGCATCCGCTGCGCGCCCTGATGCCGCAGGTGTCCAACGTCTCCATGCTGGGCGCGCCGATCCTGGTCCAGATTTTCGCGCTGCTGTACAGCCGCTCCAGCCTGTCGGACGTGCTGCCGCCGGCGGCGAATATCACGGTGTCCAATGTGCCCGGGCCGCGGCAGACGCTGTATGCGGCCGGCGCGGAACTCTTGCACATCTTCCCGGTGTCGATCTCGACCCACGGGCTTGCACTGAACATCACCGTGCAGAGCTACCGGGACCAGCTCGATTTCGGCTTCATTTCCGGCGCCAACATTATTCCGCACGTGCAGGTACTCTGCGACATGCTGCCGGAGGAATTTGCCAATCTCGAAGCCGCGTTCGCGCCGCCGGCCGATCTCAAAAGCGCTGCTAGCTGAGTGCGCAACAACAGTGAGTAGACCATGATCGAAATGCCGCCGCTGCAATTTGCCCGGACCAACGGGATCCGGATGGGCTATTACGAGGCCGGCCCGAAAACCGACAAGCCGCCGGTCGTCCTCTGCCACGGCTGGCCGGAGATCGCGTTTTCCTGGCGCCACCAGATCAAGGCGCTGAGCGAGGCCGGCATTCGCGTCATTGCGCCGGACCAGCGCGGCTATGGTTCGACCGACCGGCCGGAGCCGGTGGAGGATTACGACATCGAGCACTTGACCGGCGATCTCGTCGGCCTGCTCGACCATCTCAAGATCGACAAGGCGATCTTCGTCGGCCATGACTGGGGCGGCTTTGTCGTCTGGCAAATGCCGCTGCGCCACATCGATCGCGTCGCCGGCGTGGTCGGAATCAACACCCCGCACACCGACCGCGCGCCGGCCGACCCGATCGAACTGTTCCGCAAGCGGTTCGGCGAGCACATGTATATCGTTCAGTTTCAAAATCCCGCGCGCGAGGCCGACAAGATATTCGACAGCCGGGTCGAGCAGACGTTCGACGCTTTTATGCGCAAGCCGGTTCAGCGCAGCGACGACGCGCCGGCCGAGCAGCCGGTCGCCGGCCTCGGCGCCTCGCCCCGGCTCAACCTGGCGTTTCCGCAGATGATCGCCGGCTACGACGCCAAACACGATCCGCGGACGCCGATCCTGTCGCCGGAGGAAAAGCAGGTGTTCGTCGACACCTTCACCAAATCTGGCTTCACCGGCGGCATCAACTGGTACCGCAACATGTCGCGCAACTGGCAGCGCGCGGCCGGGCTCGACCATACCATCCGGGTGCCGGCGCTGATGATCATGGCCGAAAACGATCATGTGCTGCCGCCTTCGGCGGCCGACGGCATGGAGAAAATCGTGCCCGACCTGGAGAAATACTTGGTTCGCGGCAGCGGCCATTGGACGCAGCAGGAAAAGCCGGACGAGGTCAGCGCCAAGCTGATCGAATGGCGTAGAAAGCGCTTCGGGTAGAATTATTGAGGACGTCATGCTGAGGTGCTCGCCGACTTCGGCGAGCCTCGAAGGATGACAGGAAATGGTGCACGCGGCCATCCTTCGAGACGCGGGCTACAGCGCGCTCCTCCAGCGATAACGGCGGCGCGCAGGGGCAGGGGAAATAATCGAAAATGGCGTCTACAAATCGTCTGAGTCCGATTCCGCAGCCGCCGACCAAGCCGGTGGTCGGCAACATGCTGTCGCTGGATTCGACCGCGCCGGTGCAGAACTTGGCCCGGCTGGCCAAGGAATTGGGACCGATCTTCTGGCTGGACATGATGGGCGCGCCGCTGGTGATCGTCTCCGGCCACGACCTCGTCAAGGAGCTCTCCGACGAGAAGCGTTTCGACAAGACGGTGCGCGGACCGCTGCGACGGGTGCGTGCGATCGGCGGCGACGGCCTGTTCACGGCCGATACGACCGAGCCGAACTGGAGCAAGGCGCACAACATCCTGCTGCAGCCGTTCGGCAACCGCGCCATGCAATCCTATCACCCGAGCATGGTCGACATCGCCGAGCAGCTGGTCAAGAAGTGGGAACGGCTTAATGCCGATGAGGAGATCGACGTCGTTCACGACATGACCGCGCTCACCCTCGACACCATCGGGCTCTGCGGCTTCGACTACCGTTTCAATTCGTTCTACCGGCGCGACTACCATCCCTTCGTGGAGTCGCTGGTGCGCTCGCTCGAGACTATCATGATGATCCGCGGCCTGCCGCTGGAAAATCTGTGGATGCAGAAGCGACGGCGGGATCTCGCCGCCGATGTCGCCTTCATGAACAAGATGGTCGACGAGATCGTCGCCGAACGCCGCGGCAACGCCGAGGCGGCTTCCGACAAGAAGGACATGCTCGCCGCCATGATGACCGGCGTCGACCGCTCCACCGGCGAGCAGCTCGACGACGTCAACATCCGCTACCAGATCAACACCTTCCTGATCGCGGGCCACGAAACCACCAGCGGCCTGTTGTCGTGCACGCTCTATGCGCTGCTCAAGCATCCCGACGTGCTCAGGAAGGCCTATGAGGAAGTCGACCGCGTGCTCGGGCCGGATGTCAACGCCAGGCCGACCTATCAGCAGGTCACCCAGCTCATCTATATCACCCAGATCCTTAAAGAGGCCCTGCGGCTGTGGCCGCCGGCGCCGGCCTACGGCATCGCGCCGCTGAAGGACGAGACCATCGGCGGCAAATACAGACTGAAGAAGAACACCTTCATCACCGTGCTGGTGCTGGCGTTGCATCGCGATCCAAGCGTCTGGGGCCCCAACCCCGACGCGTTCGATCCGGAGAATTTCAGCCGCGAGGCGGAAGCCGCGCGCCCGGTCAACGCCTGGAAGCCGTTCGGCAATGGCCAGCGCGCCTGCATCGGCCGCGGCTTTGCCATGCATGAGGCGGCGCTTGCGATCGGCATGATCCTGCAGCGCTTCAAACTGATCGACATCAACCGCTACCAGATGCATCTGAAGGAAACGCTGACGATCAAGCCGGACGGATTCAAGATCAAGGTGCGCCCGCGCAACGAGAAGGAGCGCGGCGCCTATACCGGCGCGGCTGCTGGGGCTGCACCGGTCGCTGCGGCAGCCCGCACGCGCGCCCGTCCGGGGCACAACACACCGCTGCTCGTGCTTTACGGTTCGAACCTCGGCACGGCGGAGGAACTCGCTACCCGCGTCGCCGATCTCGCCGAGGTCAACGGCTTTGCCACAAAGCTCGCGGCGCTTGACGACTATGCCGGCAAATTGCCGGAGCAGGGCGGCGTCTTGATCTTCTGCGCCTCCTACAACGGCGCGCCGCCCGACAACGCCACGCAATTCGTCAATTGGCTTCGCGGCGATCTGCCGAAGGATGCCTTTGCAAAGCTGCGCTACGCCGTGTTCGGCTGCGGCAACAGCGACTGGGCCGCGACCTATCAATCGATTCCGCGGCTGATCGACGAGCAACTGGCAGCGCACGGGGCGCGAGCCGTGTATGCGCGCGGCGAGGGCGATGCCCGCAGCGACCTCGATGGGGAGTTCGAGAGCTGGTTTTCAAAACTCGCGCCGCTCGCGACCAGGGAATTCGGCATCGATTCGAGTTTCAGCCGCAGCGCCGAGGATGAGCCGCTCTACCGGATCGAGCCGGTGGCGCCGTCGGCGGCCAACGCGATCATCGCGCTTGGCGGTGTGTCGCCGATGAAAATTCTGGCCAACGGTGAATTGCAGAACAAGACGGGCGCCAACGCGTCTACGAGGTCGACCCGGCACATCGAGGTGCAACTGCCGCCGGATATCAGCTACCGCGTCGGCGATCATCTCAGCGTGGTGCCGCGCAACGATCCGGCGCTGGTGGATTCCGTGGCGCGCCGCTTCGGGTTTCTTCCCGCCGACCAGATCCGGCTGCAGGTCGCCGAGGGCCGGCGCGCGCAACTGCCGGTCGGCGATGCCGTATCGGTCGGGCGGCTGTTGACGGATCTTGTCGAACTGCAGCAGGTCGCGACCCGCAAGCAGATCCAGATCATGTCGGAGCACACGCGTTGCCCGGTGACAAAACCGAAGCTCGTGGCCTATCTCGGCGACGATGCCGCCTCGAGCGAACGGTACCGGTCGGAAATCCTGGGCAAACGCAAATCGGTGTTTGATCTGCTGGAGGAACATCCGGCCTGTGAGCTGCCGTTCCACGCTTATCTCGAAATGCTGTCGCTGCTCGCGCCGCGTTATTATTCGATCTCGTCGGCGCCGTCGGTCGATCCGTCGCGCTGCAGCGTCACGGTCGCGGTGGTCGAGGGCCCCGCGAGTTCGGGCCGCGGGATCTACAAGGGCGTCTGCTCGAACTATCTCGCCGGCCGCCGCGAGGGCGAAACGGTCCATGCCACGGTGCGCGAAACCAAGGCCGGCTTCCGGCTGCCCGATGACGCTGCCGTGCCGATCATCATGATCGGACCAGGCACCGGGCTGGCGCCGTTCCGCGGCTTCCTGCAGGAACGCGCCGCCCTGAAGGCCAAGGGAGCGAGCCTCGGCCCCGCCATGCTGTTCTTCGGCTGCCGCCATCCCGATCAGGACTTTCTCTACGCCGAGGAGTTGAAGGCGTTCGAAGCCTCCGGGATCACTGAACTGCACACGGCGTTCTCGCGCGCCGAAGGCCCCAAGACCTATGTGCAGCATCTGGTCGCCGCGCAAAAGGACCGCGTCTGGAGCCTGATCGAGCAGGGCGCCATCATCTATGTCTGCGGCGACGGCGGCAGGATGGAGCCGGACGTCAAGGCCGCCTTCGTCGCGATCTATCGCGAACGCTCAGGCAGCGATGCCGGCGCCGGTCAGCGCTGGATCGACGATCTCGGCGCGAAAAATCGTTATGTGCTCGATGTGTGGGCTGGTGGGTAAGGCACGAACCAACCGGGAGTCGTCCCCGCGAACGCGGGGACCCCTAGCGTGAGCGCAATTGCGCTCATCGCGGGCGCCGCAGCTTCTCGATTTAACTCCGCCTTTAGTTGCCTTCGCAGCAACGCAGGCCGGTGGCTATGGGTCCCTGCTTTCGCAGGGACGACGAGGTAGTTGTCACCTTTTCGGCAGCCGTTCGAACGTCGGTATCCCCTCGGGGATCTGATGGAAGGCCTGCTGGTCGATGGTGTAGATCGCCATCTGCGGGTTGCCGTAGAGGCTGGGATCATCGAGCGTGCCGACCTTCAGGATCACAGCGGGCAGGCCCGGCCGCCGCGTGGTGAGATGCGTGCCGCATTCGGCGCAGAATTCCCGCGTCACCGCGCCTTCAAGATCGCTGCGGGTGAATTGCTTGGGTGCGCCCTTGGTGTAGCTGAAGCCGTCGACCGGCATCAGCATGAACATGTTGGGGGAGCCGCCTGAAATATATTGGCATTCGCGGCAGTGGCATTGCGCCTTGAACATCGGCTCGCCCTCGGCCACATAGCGCACCTGGCCGCAATAGCATCCGCCTTCCAGTTTCATCTCACCCTCCCTGCGTTTCCGTTTCGAATTAGTGAGCCTTCGCCGACGCTGCGTGGGCGTGCTTGTCGAGGGCGTCGATGACCTGCGGCCACATCGGGATCGGCAGCGCGTGCCCCATGCCTTCGATCATCAACAGTTTGGCGCCGGGAATCGAGGCCGCGGTGTCCTTGCCGCCGGCGGGGTGCACCAGCGGATCGACGGTGCCGTGAATGACGAGGGTGGGTACCTTGACCGCGTGCAGCCGCTCCTTGCGGCTGCCGGAGGCGAGGATGGCGCGGAGTTGCCGGCCGACGCCGGCCGGGTTGAGGCCGCGCTCGAACGTGCGTTCGGCGCGGGAGCGGTCGAGGGCCTCGTCTTCGGGGAAACTGCCGACGCGCAGCACCTTCCAGGTCTGCGCGAAGCGGGCATAATATTCGTCCCGCGTGGTCGGCGGCGGCGCCATCAGCACGGCGGAGGCCTCGCGGGTCGGCGGCGGTATCTTCGGGTTGCCCGTCGTCGACATGATCGAGGTGAGCGAGCGCACCCGGTGCGGATGCGAGATCGCGATTTCCTGGGCGATCATACCGCCCATCGACAGGCCGACCACATGCGCCGACTTGATGCCGAGCGCGTCCATCAGCCCGACGGTGTCCTCTGCCATGTCGCGCAGCTTGTAGGGGGCTGCGACCGGAATTTTCAGGAATCTCAGCTTGAGAAACTCGGCAAGGGTAATGCGGCTTCCGCCGGAAAGATGGCTCGACTTGCCGATGTCGCGATTGTCGAAGCGGATGACGCGAAAGCCGCGGCCCGCGAGCTGCCGGCAGAAATCGTCCTCCCAATGGATCATCTGGGCGCCCAGCCCCATGATCAGCAGCATCGGCTCCGCACCGGCATCGCCGAAGATATCGTAGCAGAGGTCGATGCCGTTGGCGCGGACGATCTGCGGCGGCTGATGGGCAGTGGCGTTCACCTTGGCAATCCCTCGAGTGGTTTTCTTGTCCGCAACTCTATGACACGGTTTTTCGCGCTGCAGAAGGCTCCCCGGGGGCGGGCAACCGGCGGCCGCCATGTTGACCGTCCTGTCGCAACAGTGTGGTATGGTGCAAAACAAGCGGGAAACTCGCGATCACGCCGGAGGGCGCCAATGGCAGACAAGAGCAACGATCCGGTCGCGATCTGGCAAAACATGGTCGGCGAGATGGAGAAGGGATTCAACGCCTTCGCCGCCAAGGCGCTGGAGTCGCCCGAAATCAGCAAGGCCGTCAATCAGGTCGGCGGGGTCTCGGCGGGCGCGCAGAAGCAGCTCGGCGACATGATGGAGAAATATCTCGTCAGCATGAACCTGCCGAGCCGGGCACAGATGGTCGGCATGGCCGAGCGGCTGCAGGGCATCGAAGGGCAGCTGAACGAGATCAAGGCGATGTTGCATCAGCTCCGCAATAACGCCGGGGCAGCGGAGGGCGGATATCCGGCCGCGCCAAAACCGCCGCGGACAAAACGTCCGCCGCCCGCGGGTGGAGAGCCGAAATGAACGCGGCCGCGGGCCTCGATCTGGCGTCGCTCCCGGAGCGGATCCAGTCCGAGGTCCAGCGCGCGATTCAGCGCAGCATCAAGGGCGTCGAATATATCGCTTCCTCGGGGCCATCGCTCGGCTCGACGCCGAAGGACATCCTGAACGTCCGCGGCACCATGAATCTCTATCACTATCGGCCGGTCGCGGACGAGATCTACCGGATCCCGATCCTGATCGTGATGGCGACGACCAACCGCGGCTACATCCTCGACATGGTGCCCGGCCAGAGCTTCATCGAGTTTCTGCTGAAACGCGGCTACGACGTCTACATGCTGGACTGGACCGCGCCGAGGCCGGAAGAGAAGTCGTTGCGGATGGAGGATTATGTCCTCGACTTCATTCCCGATTGCGTCCGCCGTGTGCAGCGCGACTCCGGCGAGACCGACATCAGCGTGATCGGCTATTGCTTCGGCGGCGTGCTGTCGCTGCTCTACGGCTCGATCTTCGCCGATGGGCCGATGAAGAATCTGATCTGCTTCACCACGCCGGTCGATTTCCGCGAGATGAAGCTGTTCCAGAATTTTTCCGACAAGCGCTATTTCGACGTCGACCGGCTGGTCGACAGCGTCGGCAACGTTCCGCCCGAGATGATCCTGTCGTCGTTCGAGATGCTGCGGCCGGCCTCGCGCGCCGCAAGCCAGGTGCAATTGTGGGAAAACATCTGGAACGACGAATACGTCAAGTCGTACCGCATGTTCGACCGTTGGGCGACCGACACGCTGCCGCTGGCCGGCGAGTATTTCCGCACCATCACCAAGGACCTGATGTGGGACAACAAGCTCTACAACGACGCCATGTCGGTCGGCGGGCGGAAGGCCGATATTTCCAAGATCAAGGTGCCGTTCCTGCACGCGGTCGCCGAGCATGACCACATCGTGCCCTATGATGCCGCCAAACCCCTAATCGGGAAAATCGGCTCGACCGACAAGGAAGAGGTGATTCTCAAGGGCGGCCATGTCAGCCTGGTCGCCGGCGCCAACGCCGTCAAGCGGCTGTGGCCGAAACTCGATTCATGGCTATGCGAGAGATCGACATGAACTCAAGCGACAAACGCGCCTATCCGCTCCACGTCGCCACCGAAGCCGGCGACATCGAGCTTCGCATGATGGGACCGGCCGACGAGGCGCTGGTGCTCGAATTTGCGCAAAAGCTGCCGGCGCACGATTTGTTGTTCCTGCCGCGCAACATCAGCGAGCCGAAGGTTCTGGCCGCCTGGATCAAGGAGATCGAACGCGGTTCGATCATCAGCCTGCTGGCGCTGAAAGCGGGCAGGGTGGTGGGATGCGGAACGATCGTGCGCGATCCCCTGTCGTGGTCGCCGCATGTCGGCGAAATCCGCAACGTGGTGTCGCCGGATGTGCGCGGCCAGGGTGTCGGCCGGGCGCTGTCACAGGAGACCTTTGCGCTCGCCCTGAGCGTGGGGCTGGAAAAGCTGCTCGTTCAGATGACGGTCGATCAGACCGGGGCCATCGCGATTTTCGAAGGGCTCGGATTCAAGGCCGAGGCGCTGCTCCACGATCACGTTCGCGATCTCGCCGGCAAGAAGCACGATATCGTCGTGCTGGCGCATAATGTGGCGCAGGTCCGGGCCCAGATGGAGGCCTATGGGCTGCCGGAAGCGGTCCAGCCCTAGGCAGGCTGCGAGCCGGTTTATCGGGCAGATTGCGCAGGGCTTGTGCTTATCACCAAGTCGTGATATCGCATCGCAACATGAATATTGCAGCGCACCATTAACTATGCCATATAGGGATTGCCCCGGGCCAGACCGGACGGGGTGAGCCCATAGCTCAAATCTGAGGATGGAGAGACCCCAATGACCACCGATACCAATTCCGTGCTGAATTCCGTCAAGGAAGCTTTCGCGCCCGTCACCGACGCGCTCAAGAATCTCCAGAACATGGAAGTTCCCGAGGCTGCCCGTGAGTTCGTGAAAAAGCAGACCGAAACCGCCAAGGAGCGCGCCGCTGACCTTCATGCCGGCTCGGAGAAGGTGACTGCTGCGATCGAGACCGCCGTTGCCGGTTCGGTCACTGAAGCCGCCAAGATCAGCCGCAACATCCAGGACGCGCTCTATCAGGACGCCGAGGCTTTCTTCGCCGGCATTGACAAGCTGGCTTCCGCCAAGTCGATCAACGAAGCGGTGCAGATCCAGTCCGATCTGCTGCGCTCGCGCGGTGAAGTGCTGGTGTCGCGGGCGAAGGCCTCGACCGAATATCTCGGCAAGCTCGTCGCCGACGGCGCCAAGACCGCCCAGGATAATTTCAGCAAGGTCTACACCAAGACCGCCTGATCGCGGTCCGACGACCAACTGCGCTTTTGGAGGCCCGCTCAAGCGGGCCTTCTTTTTTTGATGTGTACCCGCATAAATCGGCGTTACCGTCATTGCGAGGAGCGAAGCGACGAAGCAATCCAGCTTCGTCCGCGGCACTTTCGTCCGCCGCGCGATGGAGTGCTTCGCTTCGCTCGCAATGACGACGTGAACCTCCGAAAGCCGCCATGATCGTCCCCGCTTCCTTCTCCTTCGATGCGCCCGGCGATGCCGCGCGCGCCGCCGAACTGCGGCGGGTCAAGGCGCTGGCGACGCTGGTGCTGGCGGGCACGCTGGCGCTGTTCGTCGTCGCAAAACTGTTGCTGCCGCTGCATCCGGCGTTCGGCTTCGTCGCGGCGTTCGCGGAAGCCGCCACCATCGGCGGGCTCGCCGACTGGTACGCCGTGGTGGCGCTGTTCAAGCGGCCCCTGGGGCTGCCGATCCCGCACACCGCGATCATCCAGGGCAACCAGCACCGCATCGCCGACAAGCTCGGCGAGTTCATCGAGGTGCACTTCCTCGAAGTGGGCCCCGTCGAAGCCAAGCTGCGCCAGATCGACTTCGGCTCCTTCATCGCCGACTGGCTGCGCGACCGCAAGCGCAGTGCCGATCTCGCCCGCTTCACGCTGCGGCTGCTGCCGGAAGCGGTGAGCGCCACCGAAACCTCCGGCCTGATGAATTTCATCACCCGCCGCATCACCGCGCAGTTGCAATCGATTGATCTGGCGCCGCTCGCCGCCGGCACGCTGCGCGGCTTCGTGGCGGATGGCAAGCATCAGGGTCTGCTCGACGATCTCCTGCGCGTGATGCATCAAACGCTCACCCAGCCTGACACCATGGCCGTGATCCGCGACAAGATCCGCGCCGAGATGCCGACGCTGCTGAAACTCTATCGCGCCGACAAATTCCTGGTGAAAAGGATCGTCGCCTCCGCGACGAATTTCTTCGAGGAAGTGCGCAACGATCCGCAGCATCCGTTCCGCGGCGAGTTCGACCGCATGCTGCTGTCGTTCGTCGACCGGCTCGGCCACGATCCGGCCTTCGCCAGCCGCATCGACGGATTGAAGCGCGACCTCTTGGCACGGCCCGAACTCGCGGGCCTCGCGAAGAACATCTGGTCCAACGCGCGCTCCTTCATCGAACGCAGCGCCAGCGGCGAAACGCAGGTGCTGCAGCAGCATCTCGCGGGAATGTTCGTGAAAGCCGGCGAAGCGCTGGCCGGGGACGCCGAGTTGCGCGCCGAGATCAACCAGGGCCTCGTCGCCGTGCTGCGAAGCTTCATCGCCGACCAGAAAAGCGGCGTCTCGACCTTCATCTCCGATCAGGTCAAGGCCTGGGACATGGGACAGCTGATTTCCCTGATCGAAATCAACATCGGCCGGGACCTGCAATACATCCGCTTCAACGGCTCGCTGATCGGCGGGCTGGCAGGGTTAACACTTTACACCGCCGAATTGCTGCTGCGGCTGTTGTGACTTTTGCATCACTGAACCGGCTTTTGAGCGTTGAGACCTATTGTCCCAGCGCAGGCGAGCCGCTTGAATGAGGGAATCGGAGCCATCGCTCTGGGAATGCTGCACTGCGGAACAATGGTGCAGGATTTGCGTTTGATTTGGCCGCGTTTCATTTGATCGATTGGGCCGCCTTCGGCCCCGAGAGGAAACAGAATGTCCGCCACTGCCGAGACGCTTGCCCCGCCGTCCAAAACCCTGATGTTCCTGGAGGGGCGGGCCTTCCATGAACTCGGCGCGTTTCTCGGTGCCTTGCCGCTGCTGAGCCTGGCGCCGAAGGGCGACGGCCATCCGGTGCTTGTATTGCCCGGCCTCGTCGCCTCCGACACCTCGACGCGTCCGCTGCGCAGCTTCTTGAAGAACCGCGGCTATGCCGTGAGCGGCTGGCGGCAAGGCCGCAATCTCGGTTTGGGCGACGGCGTGCAGCACGCGATGGTCGATCTCGTGCGCGAGCTCAGCGACGCGAGCGGCCGCAAGATCAGCCTGGTCGGCTGGAGCCTCGGTGGCCTTTACGCGCGACAACTGGCAAAAATGATGCCCGACCGCGTGCGCTCGGTGATCACGCTCGGCAGTCCGTTCGCGGGTCATCCCAAGGCGACCAACGCCTGGCGCGTCTACGAGATGGCCAGCGGGCGTCGCGCGGACGAAGAGGATACTCGGTTCGGCGGGTCGCTTTCGGAAACACCGCCGGTGCCGACCACGGCGATCTTCAGCCGCACCGATGGTATCTGCGCCTGGCAGGGCTGCATGGAGAAACCATCCGCTCAATCCGAAAATATCGAAGTCGAAAGCAGCCATTGCGGCATGGGCCATCATCCGGCCGTGGTCTACGCGGTGGCCGATCGCCTGGCGCAGCCCGAAGGCAACTGGGCGCCGTTCGACCGCAGCGGCTGGCGCAGCATCGTTTATCCCGATCCGAACCGGTAAGCGCGCCGCGTCGTCAGAGCATCCGGTGGCTTCATCCTTCGAGACGCATCGCTTCGCGATGCTCCTCAGCATGAGGCCTCACACCCTCATGGTGAGGAGCGCGTTTTCGCGCGTCTCGAACTATGAGGCCGCGCGGCCACAGGTTACAGCAACGCGTATTGAGTGCGTTCCCGTCTGGCGAGCAGCGGCAGCGCCTGGCCGGCGATGAAGGTCTTGAAATACGCGCTTTCCTGATGCGCCTTGAATGCCGCTTCGTCGACGAACAGCTCATAGAACAGGAAGTGGGCCGGGTTTTCCTTGCCCCTTCCGATCAGGAACAGCTTCGCGCCGGGGTCGCGCTGGGCTTCGGGAAGGAAGCGATCCAGGATGCCGGCAACCTTGTCGGCCTGTCCCTCCCTGGCTTCCCATTGCGCGACCACCAGAAGTCCGCCGCCGCCGACGGCGTCGCTGACGGTCTCGGTCTTCGTTGCGTATTGACC
>JBAUUA010000544.1:0-1597 GCA_049582465.1 Bradyrhizobium sp.
ATGCTCTCCTGGCGCCTCGGCCTGAAAGCCAACGCGCTCTACCGCGACGGCTCGAAGCTGTCGCAGCCGCTGAACTCGCAGCTCATCAGCGACGAGGACGAGGAGGAAGATGCGGTGGAGGCCTTCATGGACAAGCCGATGGCCGCGCGTGCCACGCAGCTTGCGGAAAGGGTAACGGAGCGGCTGGTCGAGCGGATCGTCGTGATGCGCGAACGCGAGAAGATGCCGGATCGCCGCAAGGGCTACACCCAGAAGGCCGTGGTCGGCGGCCACAAGGTCTATCTCCGCACCGGCGAATATGACGACGGCAGGCTTGGCGAGATCTTCATCGACATGCACAAGGAAGGCGCAGCACTTCGCTCTATCATCAACAACTTCGCCATCGCGATATCGCTCGGCCTGCAATACGGCGTGCCGCTGGAGGAATATGTCGACGCCTTCACCTTCACCCGCTTCGAGCCGAATGGCCCGGTACAGGGCAACGACAGCATCAAGTATGCGACCTCGATCATCGACTATGTGTTCCGGGAACTCGCGGTCAGCTACATGGGTCGCTTCGACTTGGCACATGTCGACCCAACCGAAACCAACTTCGACGCGATGGGCCGGGGTGTCGAGGAAGGTAAGCAGCCGGACGCGCCCTCCAACAAGTACCTGTCGAAGGGCCTGACCCGCTCGCGCACCGACAATCTCGTCGTCATGCGCGGCGAGCCGCAGGCCGATGCGCGCGGCTCCTCCGGCAACGTCACCTCGCTGTCCTCCCACGGTGCCACCGCCCGCGCCTCCGACGCGGTCGAGGGAGCCGTCGCGCTGAAGCAGGAAGTGAGCCACGACCTCTCGCCGACCGAAAAGCTCGAAGCCATGCAGTGGAGCAAGGCGGGAGCGGCGGCCCAGGCCGCGCCGTCAAAGGCCGAACGCCGGGCGGAAGCCAAGGCCAAGGGCTACGAAGGCGAGATGTGCGGCGAGTGCGGGAATTTTACCCTCGTGCGGAACGGCACCTGCATGAAGTGCGATACGTGTGGCAGCACGACGGGATGTTCGTGAAGCCCTAACAAAAAGGGAGGAGTGCGGCGCCGGGCATAATACGTCCCCTAATAATACGTCCGCTACTTTCGTAGTAGAGAAGGCCCCGCCAGTAACGGCGGGGCCTTTGCTTCAGGTCGGACTGTCAGGTTGGCGGCTGCACTCGCGGAGCGGGTATCCATTTCAGCGGCAAGGCAGACGCACACAGAGCTTTCAATTGTCCAGTATGCACCAGACGCGTGCTTCTTAAATTCGGCAAATTCCAGATTGTCTGAGACGAGGGATTCTAGAGGCCGCTCAACGTTCATCAGCTTCCCGGCTCGAATATCTTCGCTTCGGCGTGGGCGCGTGCCATCTCCGCGCTGATCCGTAGACCACGGGCGGCCCAATGATCCGTTCATGAATCATTGTCAGCGAGCGCTTTCTGAGAGGGGCGGAACCGCGAGAACGTCGATCCGCCGCAATGCGCCGAGACGTTAGTTGCCGAAGCCGCCAATGCCTGTCGTCTCCCTCCGGTGTAGGCCGCCTTGTTGGGTTAGTTCGATTGCGCTGTAACTGTGCTTATGGACGTCCA
>JBAUUA010000545.1:0-7841 GCA_049582465.1 Bradyrhizobium sp.
GATATAGACCGCGTTGATGAAGGGATTGCCCATCAGGCAGCCGACCAGGCTGACGACGCCGTCGGCGGTCAGCACCCGCGTGGTCGGGTATTCGTCACCGGCGGCTTCGGCGCTCTCGACATTGTCCATGGCCTCGACGAGGTCGTAGATGCCGAACGGGATCGCCGTCACCAGGATGACGCCGACGAATTCGAAACCGGAGAAGACGTGACCGACCGCCGGGATCGGCACCGAGAAGCCGAAACTCGCAAAGGCGTCGCCGACGCCCTTGATGCTCAGCCCGCCGAGCCCGAGGCCGAACAGGTTCGACCCCCATGCGATGATCATGCCGGCCGCGATGGCGACAAGACCCGCCGGAATGCCCTTGAAATATTTCACGCCGCCGAACCAGCTCACCAGGATGATGGCGAAGCAGACCATGCCGATCTGCGGCGTCATGTACATTTCCAGCGCCGGCCGCATCGAGATGAAGGTCACGGAGACGCCGGCGAGCGTGCCGAGCAAGGCCGCGCGCGGGGTAATCCTTCGAATCACCGGCGCAATGAAACCGCCGATCATCAGAATAAAGCTCTGGAAGAATACCCAGACCAGGCCCGCCGACCAGCCTTTCATGGGATCGCCGGTCTTGATGGTGACCGGCAGCATGATCACGAAGGTGACGATGAACATGTGCGGCACGCTGACGCCGGAGGGCAGCGCGCAGACGTCGGTACGGCCGGTCCTCGCGGCCAGCCGATAGGCGAGATAGGCATAATAGAAGGTGGAGAGGCACATCATCAGGCCGAGCGCGGGCAGGATGCGGCCGAATACCAGCGAGTCCGGCATCTTCAGCACGAAACGCAGCAGGCCGGTGAGCACCAGCATGTTGACCAGGATATTGGTGCCGAATCCGAAGAAGGCGTTCCAGTCGCCTGGTGTCCACAATGCCGGCTTGAAGTCAGTCTTTCCGACGGTTCCCGTCATGCTCGTGCTCATCGTGATGCTCCCGCTGCCAAACTGTTTGTAGTCCCCGCTGTCATTGCCTTGAGAACCGCGGCCGAGTCCGAAACCCAGCCGAAGATGCCACCCTGGGCCTTGATCATTTTCAGGCCCATTTCGTGGAATTCGGGAAAGTAGGATGCGCAGCCGTCGGCCAGCACCACGCAGCGATAGCCGCGGTCATTGGCCTCGCGCACGGTGGTGTTGACGCAGACCTCGGTGGTAACGCCGCACACCAGGAGATTCTCGATGCCGTATTTCTGCAAGGTATCGCCGAGCTCGGTAGCGTAGAACGCGCCCTTGCCGGGCTTGTCGATCACGATCTCGCTGTCGAGCGGATAGAGTTCGGGAATGATGTCGTGGCCGGCTTCGCCGCGGATCAGGATCCGTCCCATCGGGCCGGGATCGCCGATGCGCAGGGACGGCGCACCGCGCTCGATCTTGGCCGGCGGCGCATCGGAAAGATCGGGCAGATGGCCCTCGCGGGTATGCACGACCAGCACACCGAGATCGCGCGCGGCATCCAGCACGGATGCGATCGGCTTCACCGCGCGCTTAAGCTGCGAGACGTCATTGCCGAGCGTTTCGCCGAAGCCGCCCGGCTCCATGAAATCGCGCTGCATGTCGATGATGAGAAGCGCCGTCGCCGACCAGTCGAGATCGATCGGTTCAGGCTCCGCGGCGACGGTACCGGTGGACGGTTGTCTTGGGATTTGTCTTGGGATCGCCATGCCGTTCGCACCCCGCGCGAGAGAACTCCCGGATGCGAACGAAGCAAAGCGCGTGCCATTGTGTACAATGGCTGCGGGCCGCGGCACGGTCGGAAATCGATCGTCTTTTCAGCGAGTTGGATTTTCGAGGGAGACTTGCGCATTCGCTGGGCGCGGCTTTCACGACGTGCAATTGCTCATTAGTTGGGCGCCAAACTCATCATGCATCCGGTTTGCGCAGGGCTTGGGAGCCGTCCCGAACTGCGCGAGGCGGAGGCCAACCCTACGAGCGCATCGTGGTTCAGACGGCCTCGAAGCGGACTTTTTGCGCACCCTTCCACAGCACGGTCTTGCCGAGTTCGGCTAGCCGCTCGAGATTGGAAGTCAATGTGATGAAATGGTTGCCGGCGAGCTGTCCCACCTTGCTGGCAAAACGCACGCCACCATAGGCCAGCAAAATCTCGGTTTCGCTGATGCCGCCGGGATAGAGGATGATCTGGCCGGGCGCGGGATAGCTGGTGTGGCTCTCGTAGGAAACGCCGAAATCGAGATCGCCGAGCGGCATCCAGACAGCCTCGCCGCTCCAGCGCACATGGATGGCCTGGCTCTCGAACGGCATCGCCTTGCGAAAGGCTGCGCAGGTCTTGGGCGCCAGTTGCTCCTCGAAGCGGGCCTGGAACGTGAAATCGCCGGCGTGGACGATGAGGTGGCTCATTCGGGCATATCCGCGATGGTGACGAAGGAGGACTTGACGGAATCAATCGGGAGCAAGGAACATTCCAGGCCGACAAAGTTCTAAGGCCTCTTGCAACCGTCGGCAAAGGCCGATCTCTGCGTTCTGCCGGAAAACCTCGCGATGCCGGCACCGTCGGACGCAGACCGGGGCCGCCGCGCCGACCCATCAGCGCATTTTCGACTTCAGCTTGATCACAGAGCCGTCCACGACGAATTTGCCATAGCCGCGGTGGTGGATGGTTTTCGGTTTCGGCTGCTTCGGGTCGGTCCAGGCCTTCACGACCTCGAGCACGAACAGATTGTATTTGTTCACGAGGCGGCTATCGGCCACCCTGCATTCAAGATTGGCAAAGCACTCGGCGACCAGCGGCGCGCCGACATACTTGGCCTTGCGCGGCGTCAGGCCGAACTTCTCGAATTTCGCGACGTCGCGGCCGGAGCTGTTGCCGACGTCGACGACTTTCTGCGCCAGATGCAGCGCCGGAATGGCGATGACGCATTCTTTGGTCGCCGTCAGCGCCGCAAAGCTGTAATCGGCGCTGCTGACGACACAGGCAACCAGCGGCGGCTCGAATTCGACCATCATATGCCAGGACATGGTCATGACGTCGGCGCGGCCCTTCTGCGCCGTCGTCAACAGCACCACCGGGCCCGGCTCCAGCAATTGATAGACCTTTGCGAGCGGCAGATTCCTCATGATCCAGTCCAGTCAGAAGATCTTGCCCGGATTCAGGATGCCCTCGGGATCGAACGCCTTCTTGAGCACCCGCATCAGCGCGATCTCGGCCTCGCTCCGGCATACCGAAAGATAGGGCTTCTTCTCTAACCCGATTCCATGTTCCGCCGAAATCGATCCGCCGAACTTGCCGAGGGGACCATAGACCAGCGCCTCGATCTTCGGCCGCAACGCCATGTAGTTTTGCGGCGCAACCTGCACAATGACATGGAGATTGCCGTCCCCCAGATGACCGAAGATCCAGAGCCTGTGTTCGCCGATCCCGGCGTTCAGATCTCTCTTCAATCCCTCGACATATTGCTCCATCGCGGCCAAGGGCAGCGAAATGTCGAACACGACGGGCATGCCCCCGACCACGACCTGCATGACGTCATCCCGCAGCGCCCAGAAGGCGCGGCGGTCGCTGTCCGACTTCGCTATCGCCGCATCCGAAATCAGTTTTGCCTCCAGCGCAGATTCCAGGGCAGTGACGAAGCGTTCGGAATCCAGTCTGGCATCGGCACCGAGGCTCTCGATCAGGACGTAATACGGATAGTCCTGACCAACCGCCGGCTTGCCCCGCGCCGGCGGCGACGTCACCAGGCGGTAGAAGGACTGCCACATCACCTCGAAGGCCGAGAGCGATCCACCGAGCGCGCTGTCCATGTGCTTGAGCAGTTTCGTCAGCGCTTCGAACGACGGCACCGCCACGATGGCGACGTCCTGCGAACTCGGCTTCTCACGCAGCCGCAGCACCAGCCGCGTGATGATCCCGAGCGTGCCTTCGGATCCGACAAAAACCTGCTTGAGGTCATAGCCTGCATTGTTCTTGATCAGGCGGTTCATCGAGGACAGGACGGTGCCGTCGGCCAACACGACCTCGAGGCCGAGGACCATGTCGCGCATCATGCCGTAGCGGATCACGCGATTGCCGCCGGCGTTGGTGGCCGCGTTACCCCCAAGCGTCGCGCTGCCACGCGCACCGAGATCGAGCGGAAAGCTCAGGCCGTGTTTTTCGACCGCCTCCTGCAATGACTGCAGCGTGACGCCGGCCTGCACCACGGCGATCCGCTGCACCGGATCGATCACCTCGATGGCGCGCATCCGCTCCAGGGAGACGATCACCTCTTCGGGCGACGCATCGGCGCCGTGGACGAGGCCGGTGAGACCGCCATGGGTCACGATCGGCACGCCGTGATCGTGACACCAGCGAACGGTTTTCGAAACCTCGCCGGTGTCCCTTGGCCGCATTAGCGCCCGCGCCTTGAGGGTATCCGGGCGCAGAATACCGGCGGAACGCGTCGCGATTTCGGCGGCGCTCAATACGCCGGTCTCGCCGACGATGGCCCGCAACGCTTCGACGGTGTCCATGACAAAACTCCTCAGATCATGGCTTCGATCAGGCGCGGCCCTCGGTGCTTCATCGCCGATTCATATTGGGCGGCGAATTCTTCGGCCGTGGTGGCGCGGCTCGCTTCGACGCCCAAGCCGTTCGCGATCTGCGTCCAGTTCATCTCCGGATTGTGCAGGTCGAGCGTCGAACGCGCATTTTCGCCGACCGTCGTCACGCCCACCCGAAAGAGCTCGTAATTGAGGATCGCATAGGACCGGTTGGCGTAGATGACCGTGGTCACGTCGAGCTTTTCGCGCGCCATGGTCCACAGCGCCTGCATGGTATAGGCGGCGCCGCCGTCGCCATGCGGACAGACCACCTTGCGATCGGGGGCGGCCAGCGCCGCGCCGACGGCAAGCGGCAACCCCTGCCCGATGGAGCCGCCGGCCAGCGGCAGATGCGTGTGCGGACGCGCGCGCGCCAGCGTCATCAGCAGCGGAAGGCTCGAGGTGTTGGACTCATCGGCATAGATCGCGTGTTCCGGCGTGAGCTGCGCGATGATCTGGGCGATGCTGAGCGAATTCAACAGACCGGTCGGCAGGCCCGGCAGATGCAGCGGCACCCGCGCCGGTATCTCCTGTGACGCGCCCAGCGCCTCGGCCAGATTCTGCAAGGCGTGGACGCCATCCTCATGAGGCTGCGCGAGGTAAATCAGTTCGCAACCCTCGGGCACGCACCAGCTCGGCTTGTTCGGATAGGCAAAGAACGACACCGGCGGGGTGCTGCCGACCATGATCAGCTGCTCCGTCCCGGCAAGAAACGCCGCGACCTGCTCGCCGAAATAGGGAATGCGCTCCACCGGCACGCGGCCGGCGCCCATCTCGGCATGCGGTGCAAAGGTGTCGCACAACAGCCGCGCGCCGGTCCTGGCGTGAATCCGCCCGGCCGCCTCCAGCCCCTCGCCTGCCAGCGCCCGGCCGCGCAGCAACATCGCCGTCTTCTTGCCGTTCGACATCAGTCTGGCGACGTCTTCGATCGCGTCCGCCGCCACGATCGCGGGCCCGATATCGGGTAGGCGCTGCGCGGCGCGCTCGGCCGGATTCCAGGCGGCGTCGGCGGACAAGATCAAGGTGGCGATGCCGCCGGGCGCGGCGCGCGCGGCCTGCACCGCCCTTGCGGCATCGCCCGCGGCAAACCTTGCGCTCTTGGTCTCGTGGATCCAGCCCGAGACCGGGCGGGCGAAGCCGGCGATATCGGAGGTCAGCAGCGCGTCATATTGCAGGTGATAGGTGGCGTGATCGCCGATCACATTGACGATCGGCGTCGCCGCACGGCGGGCGTTGTGCAGATTGGCCAGGCCGTTGGCAAGCCCAGGCCCGAGATGGAGCAGCGTCGCGGCGGGCCTGCCGGCGATGCGGCCATAGCCGTCGGCGGCGCCGGTCGCGACGCCCTCGAACAGGCACAGCACCGGCCGCAATCCCTTCACGCTGTCGAGCGCCGCAACCAGATGCATTTCGGACGTGCCGGGATTGGCGAAGCAGGTATCGATGCCACAATTGACCAGCGTTTGAACCAGGGATTGGGCGCCGTTCATTTGACCGCTCCTGTTATGTCGGAGATCAGCGAGCCGCCACGGCGCGGTAAGCATGATCCCCGTCGGCCAAAGACCGCCCGAAGGCGGTCTTGTCTTGTCGGATCCGGCTTCACGCGGCGACCGTCAGTTGGTTGCGATGTCGCCGCTGATGATATCACCGAACAACTCCCACTTTTCGCCTTTGAACCGCATCATCTGCAGCTGCGACAGCGGCGCGAAATCGGTCGCCGAAGTGTTGATCTTGACGCCGGGCAACAGCGTGTCGGGCGCAAAATCCTTCAAGCTTGCCGCCTGCTTCATCACATTGGCGCGGGTCAGGTCGTCGCCGCATAGCCTGAGCGTCTCGACCAATGTCTGCGCGACGCCGTAGCCATAGACCAGATTGCCGTCGGCACGATTGGCGCCTGGCATGTACTTGTCGATGAACGCGATCCATTTCTTCATGCCGGGATCGTCGTTCCATTGCGGATCGGCGCCGTCCTTGGCATAGGCAGCCGAAAGCAGGCCCTGCGCGTTCTCGAAACCGGCCGGCTGCAGCACGCTGCCGACCGAAGCCGAAACGTTGGCGACGATCTGCAGCGGCTTCCATTGCAGCTCGGCGAGCTTCTTGATCGCCTGTGCCGCGAATTTCGGCGTGGTGATGCTGACGAACACGTCGGCGCCGGTCGATTTCAGCTTGACGATATGAGAGTCGATCGACGGCTCGGTGGTCTCGTAGCTTTCCTCGGCAATGATCATCGACACCCTGGCGCCGAGCCCATCCTTCAGACCTTTCAGATAATCCTTGCCGAAATCGTCGTTCTGGTAGAGCACGGCGATCTTGCCGTCGGCCTTCTCCTTGAGAAGATATTTGGCGTAGATCTGCGCCTCGCTCTGGTAGCTCGGCTGCCAACCCATGGTCCAGGGGAAGTTCTTCGGGTCGTTCCACTTGGTGGCGCCGGTGGCGACGAACAGTTGCGGCACCTTCTTGGAGTTGAGGTATTTCTGGATCGCGGAATTCGACGGCGTCCCCAGCGGATTGAAGACGACGAGCACTTCGTCGCTCTCCACCAGCTTGCGCGCCTGCTCGACCGCCTTCGGCGGGCTATAGCCGTCATCGTAGGTAATAAAATTGATCTTGCGTCCGTTGATGCCGCCGGCATCATTGATCATCCTGAAATAGGCCTCCTCGGTCTTGCCGATGAGGCCGTACGACGAGGCGGGACCGCTGTACGGCATGATGTTGCCGATCTTGATCTCGGTGTCGGTCGCGCCGGTGTCGTACTTCTTCTGGGCGACGGCGCCATCGCAAACCGCGACACTGAAGATAGCGGCAGCCGACAGAGCGGCGAGCCGCGGCCGGATCATGGGCATGTTGACCTCCCTGTTGTTGCTTTTTTATCGCGACGCATTCCAAATGCTAACGTCGATACCAAATCGATACGCGTCCTTGCGCTGGATCAATGACGCGACTGAATCTCCTGCGAGTTGCGCTTACGCCTAGAACAGTGATTACCGGAGCGTCGCAAAGCCATCATTTCGGTGGAAATCGGATCAGGCGTTGACCTGGATCAACGCTTTCTCCGCAATACCGTGGCGCATTAAGCCTTCAGAGGGGCTGGCGGAACGGCCGGCCGTTCTCGGGAACGGTGCCTCATGGACGTGATTGAAGTCGACGTCGCGATTGTGGGCGCCGGTGGCGCGGGTCTGCGCGCCGCCATCGCCGTAACCGAGGCCGATCCTTCCCTTACCCTTGCGCTGATCTCCAAGGTCTATCCGATGCGCAGCCACACCGTG
>JBAUUA010000546.1:0-2340 GCA_049582465.1 Bradyrhizobium sp.
GCATATAGTCGTTGTGATGCACCGGCTTGTTGCGGGTGCTGGTCACGCAGAAGCCGATCACGCCCTTTTTGTCGCCGAGTTCCCTGACCGTCCGCTCGGCCTCCTGGGGCGTGTTGAACGGCAGATAGAGCAGGGATTTTATCCGGTCGTCGCCGGACAGGATTCGCTCGATCAGCCAGCGGTTATATGCGCCGCCGAGCCAGGCTTCCATTTCCGGCTGCGGATGCATGCCGAGAAACAGCATCGGCGTCGGAAACACCACCATGTTGTCGACGCCGAGCGAATCCATCGCCCGGCGCGTCAGGATGACGTCGCGATGGACATCGGTTTCCTCGACGATTTCCTTCTGGCCGTCCTGATGCGGGATGCGGCCGCCGACCGACTGATAGCGCAGTCCGAGATCGCCGTTCAGTCCGTAGGGTGGCGCGCCGACCCGCTCGGCCTGAAATCGCATCGCGTTGTCGCGGACGACGGGATCCTCGATGTAGGTGACGATCTCCTTCCACGACACGGTTTCGACGTGATGGGCGTCGATGTCGCAGACGAACCAGTCCCGCAAGCCGCGCTTGAGCGCGTTGCGCCTGGCATGGGCGAGGACGTCGCGGGTGTCGGTGTGGACGTCGATCTCCTGGACGGCCGCATATTGCGGGCCGAATTTGCCTTGAATATTCATGATTGTGCTTTCACGGGATAGGTGTCTTCGTCGGGACGCCGCCGATACCAGAGCGCCAGCTCCATCGGGCCGAGATGCAGCGCGCGCAGCATCTCCGAGACCGCCGAAAGCAGTTCGGTGGGAGTCATCTCGCTGTCGCGTTGGCCTGCGATCGGCGAAAAGGTGCGCTCCTCGCCATCCGACTTGGCGACATAGAGACGTATCGCCGCCGTCAGGATTTGCGCCACCGCTTCATCGGACACGCGGGACGCTTCGCCTTTCTCGACCAGTTCGCGCGAGGCGCGGAGCAGTTCGGGGGCCGCCCAATCGATCCAGCCATAGAGATCGTTCCTGCGGTCGCGCTCAGGCGCTGACATAGATCTCTCCATCCCGGATCGTCAGCTCGGCCTTGATCAGCCGCGTCCGGCTGTTGCCCTGATGAAGTCCAGTCTTGATGCTGAATTCGTAGCCGTGCCAGGGACAGACGATATGGCTCTCGGTCTCGTCGTATTGCTGCGTCCGCGTGGTCTTGTCACCGGCAACGGGTTCGAGCACGCGCTTCATGATGCGGCCCTGGCAGACCGGGCCGGCGCGATGCGCGCAGCGGTTATGCCAGGCGTAGAACTCGCCGCCGATCCTGAAGACGCCGACTTCCTTGTCGCCGCATACGACCACCTTGCGATCGCCGTCGGCGTAGTCGTCGACATTGCCGGCCATGTATTCGGCCATCCGTTTCCCCCTTTTTCTTCTTGCCGCGCATGCGGAACCGCCGGTCGTCCCCTTCACTGCGGGAGGATTTTGCGACCGCCTCCGACTAGCATCGGCATCGGGGCGCATCCTCGGCGAGGCCCGGCCGTGCCGCCAATACTAAATTCGGATGGAGCGATACGCGGCGCGTATCGCGAGCGGGCTATTGGGTGGGGTGCGTCAGCTCGATGACGCTCAATAGCAGCGCGAGGCGACGATGGTGTGCATCCTGACATCGCCGAGCACATGGGCCATGAAACCCAGCGTCTGGAAGATTTTTGCAAACGCCGCGTCGCGGATGCTCAAGCCCCCGGTGTAGGCGCCGAAGGCCGGCATCACCGCGCGTTCGCCGTCGCTGGCAAAACAGCGGCGCTCCATCGAGCGGCCGCGCGTCGACACCCGCGCCTTGGGGTGCAGATGGCCGGCGATTTCGCCGACGGCGCCGGTCGGCTCGTGGCGGAATGCGATTCTGCCGATCGCGACTTCGCTGGCGACCACGCCGCCGAGATCCGGCGGCAATGCCGGGTCGTGATTGCCGGAGATCCAGATCCAGTCGCGGCGGACTTGCAGGGCTGCGATGGCGTCGCGGTCCGCCGCCGACAGCCGGCCGTGCGCCTCGCGGTCGTGAAAACTGTCGCCGAGCGCGATCACCATGCGCGGGTCGTGCCGCGCGATTACCGCACTGAGGCGGCCGAGTGTCGCCACCGTGTCATAAGGCGGCAGCAGCACGCCGCGCGCGGCGAAACTCGAGCCCTTTTCGAGATGCAGGTCGGAGACGACGAGCAGGCGCTGTTCTTCCCAGAACAGCGCGCCGGAGAGATCGGCGACGAGATCGACGCCGGCGACATTCAGTGAGGGTGGATCAGCGACCCGGATAGCGAATCCCGTCATGGCCGGGCTCGTCCCGGCCATCCACGTTCTGACTTCACAGGGAAGAAAGG
>JBAUUA010000547.1:0-2251 GCA_049582465.1 Bradyrhizobium sp.
GATCAGCGACAGCGCTTGCGCGCGCTGCGGAACGGTTGAGAGCGCGAGCATCGCGGCCGCGGCAAGCCCCAGACAACGGACAACGCCGCGCCCGGGATTTGAAATCTTGATCACGTGTGAGGCCTCCCTGAATTCAGGCAACGAAAGCCCGAGCCATCAAATGGCCTGACTTCGGCATGTTCATTTGCGATCGCTCCCAACATTAAAATAACGATGGACACGTGAACGCGCCATGAATGCGCACGCCGCAATTTCAAGGCACGAAGGGAAACGCAAAAAGTTTTGCTCCATCTGGAATAGGAATCGGAGATGACTGTTTATGCGATTGTGCAGCTGAAGATGATCGACCGCGCCGCGTATGATCGCTATCAGGCGCGCTTCTTCGACGTGTTCAAGAAATTCAGCGGACGCTTGCTGTCGGCGGATGAAAACCCGGCGATCCTCGAAGGCGCATGGGATTGCGACAAACTGGTTTTGATGTCGTTTCCCGAAGAAGCCGCCTTTCAAGCCTGGGCGAATTCACCGGAATATCTCGAAATCTCCAGAGATCGCAAAGTCGGCGCGCGAGGCGTCGTGCTGCTGGCGAAGGGATTCGCGCCGGGACGTTAGAAAGCAGGGTTCAGTTAGTCATGCCGGGCTTTTCCCAGGCCACGGAAGCATGAGTTGTTTTTAACGTGGCCTCACCACCACGGCCCGTAGCCAAGCCCAAGGAACGGAAAGAACGGCGCCGGTGCGTAATAAGAGGGCCGGTCGTAATAATAGGGCCGATAGCTTGGGCGGTCGACGTAGCGATGAGGATGCCGGATGTGGCGGCGCGCGCCGAGATCGGTTGCTTCACCGGTTTGCAGTTCTTGGACCGTGGTCTGCAATGGCGTCGCTGCAGCGGAACGGATCGCGACTGAGCCGCCGAACATCAACGCGACCGCCACCATGGCTACGCCGATCCGCTTCGTCATGGGACACTCCTCGATGCGTAAGAAGCTCTGACTTAATCAAACTCCGGGGCACGGAAGCGCCCGCCGCGGCGCGCCGGCATCTCGACCGCGGTACCGAATCCAGGATTCGCTGGGCTAGCCGGGCCGCCAGAAGCAGTTCATGCGCGGCACGATCACCGTGCCGCTCGGCCGGAATTCCTGCACGTAAGTGGCGTTGCAGTCGCGCACCGCATTGCGGCCGGGATAGTAGCGTGGATAGACGTCGTCCGGATTAGCGTCGTAATAAGGCTGGACATGCAGGCGTGTTGGCGGCCGCCGGACCCGCTGCTGCGCGGAGATATCGGTGGCGGCAGGCTGCGCCGCCGGCGCGGCTCGCAACCCCTGCGGCAGCGCCTCTTGCGCACTCGCCGATAACGAAAAAACGCCTGCCAAAACGACCAGAATTGCCGCCGTCCCGATCCGCACCATCGCGCCCACCATCGACCTGTTTACCGGCCGCAAGGTCACCGATTGCCGCGCCAAGGTCAACTGCGCCCTGCAAAATCGCATGCATGCGCACGGAACCCGCGCTAAAACCCCGAGAATGTGGCGAACCGCGAAAGCACCCTCCCTGGCCGAGATGGAAGCCATGGCGCACGACGTCTTCGGCCGTCTGCCGAAGACCTTTCGCGACCTGTGCGAGGGCGTGATCATTCGCGTCGACGATTTTCCGACCGACGAGGTGCTCGACGAGATGGGGTGCGAGAGCGAGTTCGACCTGCTCGGCCTGTTCCAGGGGGTCGGCCTGCCGCACCAAAGCCATGGCGACATCGCCCGGCTGCCCAACCTGATCTGGCTCTATCGCCGGCCGATCCTGGATTACTGGGCCGAACACGACGAAGCGCTGGGCCATATCGTCCGCCACGTGCTGATTCACGAGATCGGCCATCATTTCGGGCTTTCCGACGAGGATATGGAGGCGATCGAGGCCGACGAATAGAGTCTTGTGGACAGCGCCCATCGCAAAACCGGTATCCACCGATCGGATGACACCCGAAGGCGAGCTTTTGCGGCATACGCGCTAAGCGATTTTGGCCTTTGATGCCGGCCACATTCGCGATAAACCACACCGGCTGAAAGCTTTTCCCCAATCCCTAGCCGAGAAGTGCGATCCGATGGACAAGTTCACCACGCTGGAAGGCGTCGCGGCGCCTCTGAAGATCATCAATGTCGATACCGACATGGTCATCCCCAAGCAGTACCTGAAGACCATCAAGCGCACCGGCCTCGGCAAGGGCCTGTTCTCCGAACAGCGCTACAAGGACGACGGCAGCGAG
>JBAUUA010000548.1:0-2112 GCA_049582465.1 Bradyrhizobium sp.
GCCCCGCGCGCACCGTGGCGCAGGCGCTCGGCTCAGCCGATGCGCTGTTCATCGCCGACGACGGCGATTCGGTGGTGGCGACGGCCGACGCACTGACCGCGGCCGGCGCGAACCTGAAGAACATCCAGCTGCTCGGCACGGGACTGTGGGACAATCCGCGGGTCTATGCGAGCCCGGCGCTGCAGGGCGGTCTCTATGCCGCGCCGGACCCTTCGGGCTTCCGCGCCTTCTCCGGGCGCTACCGCAGCAAATTCGGCGGCGAGCCCGTGCGCACCGCGACGCTCGCCTATGACGCGGTGGCGCTGGTCGCCGCACTGGCGCGTACGCAGGGACCGCAACGGTTCTCGTCGGAGACGCTGATCAATCCGTCGGGCTTTGCCGGCATCGACGGCCTGTTTCGATTCCGTCCCGACGGCACCAACGAGCGCGGCCTCGCCGTGATGCGCGTGGCCTCGACCGGCAGCGTCGCGGTCGCGGGTTCGCCGAAGAGTTTCGGGGCGTAGGCTAGGCCGCGAGATCCGCGACCACGGCATCGAGCACGGGAAAGCCGGCCTGCGTGACGCGCAGGCGGCCGCTGTCGTCGACGACAATGGCGCCTTCTTCCCGCAGCACCGCGATGCGGCGCGGATCGAGCGCGCGGCCGGACAGCGCGGCATAGCGGCGCGGATCGATTCCTTCCGCGAGCCGCAGGCCCATCAGCAAAAATTCGTCGGCGCGCTCCTCGCTGTTGAGGAGATCGTCCGACACGACGCCATGGCCATTGGCCTCGACCCGCATCAGCCACGCCTCGGGGCGCTTCTCGGTCGCGATCGCGTGGCGCACGCCGTCGATATCGAGCCGCCCATGCGCGCCCGGGCCGATGCCGGCATATTCCTGGCCACGCCAGTAGACGAGGTTATGTTTGCATTCGGCGCCTTGCCGCGCGTGATTGGAAATTTCGTAGGACGGCAGGCCGTGCGCGGCGCAAACCTCCTGCGTCACGTCGTAGAGCGTTCGCGCCAGCGCTTCGTCCGGCGTCTTGAGCTTGCCCGCCGCGTGCAGGCCGAAGAACGGCGTGCCTTCCTCGATGGTCAGCTGATAGAGCGACAGATGCTCGGCGGCCTCCGCGATCGCGCGCTTCAGTTCGTCGGTCCACATCCGGGGCGTCTGATCGGGACGGGCGTAGATCAGGTCGAACGAGTAGCGCTGGAAGATTTTTCGGGCGATGGCGACCGCATCGAGCGCCTCGCGCGCGCTGTGCAGGCGTCCCAGCGCCTTCAGCGACGCATCGTCCAGCGCCTGCACGCCGAGGGAGACGCGGTTGACGCCGGCGCTGCGATAGCCGGCAAAGCGCGTCGCCTCGACGCTGGTGGGGTTGGCCTCCAGCGTGACCTCGACATCGGGCGCGACGCGCCAGTGATTGCCGATTGCGTCCAGAATGGAGCCTACGGTTTGCGGCTTCATCAGCGACGGCGTGCCGCCGCCGAGAAAGATCGAGGAGACTTCGCGGCCGGGGGCGCGCGCCGCGGTGGTCTCGATCTCGCGGGCGAAGGCGCGCGCGAAGCGTTCCTCGTCGATCGGCTCGTGCCGGACATGGCTGTTGAAATCGCAATACGGGCATTTCGACAGGCAGAACGGCCAGTGCACATAGACGCCGAAGGCTTCGTTCTCTCTGCCGGCGCTAGTCAAGGCAGATCTCCGCCAGCTTGACGAAGGCGCGGGCGCGATGCGACAGCCCGAGCCCCAGCGGCGGCAGGCCGTGCTTTTCGATCGAGGTCATCTCGCCGAAGGTTCTGGCGTGGCCGTCGGGCAGGAACATCGGATCGTAGCCGAAACCAGCGGTGCCGCGCGGCGGCCACACCAAGGTGCCGTCGGCGCGGGCCTCGACTTCCTCGACATGGCCGTCGGGCCAAGCCACGCACAGCGCCGAGACGAAATGCGCCTTTCGCTGCGCGGGCTCCTTGGCGCCGCGTTCCTGCAGCAGGCGCTCGATCCGCGTCATCGCTGCGTTGAAATCCTTGCCCTCGCCGGCCCAGCGCGCGGAGAAAATGCCGGGCGCGCCGTCGAGCGCGTCGACGACCAGGCCCGAATCGTCGGCGAAGGCGGGAAGTTGCGCGGCTTGCGCCGCCGCGA
>JBAUUA010000549.1:0-2897 GCA_049582465.1 Bradyrhizobium sp.
TGCGGCCGCGCGCGCGCAGAACTTCGAACAGACGGCCGTCGCCCTGTCGGTGCTCGCCTGCTGTCCCATCGAAATGGCCGAACGGGCGATCCTCAACGAAAACCCCGGCGTGGTGCAGGTCATCGCCAAAGCCGCCGGCTGCTCCTGGTCCACGGTCAAGGCTCTGCTGCTGATGACGGCCGCGGACCGCAGGATGTCCGAAAGGGACCTCAACCGGGCGCGCGACGATTACGAGCGGCTCGAGACGCAGACGGCCAAACGGGTGCTCGAGTTCTACGAAGCCCGCCGCGACGCGCACACCACCGCAAACCCGCCCATCGTTCCGGAAGCGTCGGCGAGCTTCGCAAGCCGTCATGAGCTGGATGAGCCGGCAGAGCCGGCGCGGCAGGCGTCTTAAAAGCCATTACCGGCAGGCGCGGCCGCGAGCCGCGCCTGGCGCTTCCAGCGAAAGCCTGCCTCGCACTTGATGCTGAGTCGAGACCGGGTCGCGTGAGCAAAACGCCTCGAGAAAATCTCGAGCTTGGGTCCTGATTCAATCGGAGCCGATCGGGCTCTAGTACCGCTGGATACGGATCGACAGAAGTTCGGCCTTCTCAACCGACCCGGCCGCGGCGAGCTGCAGTGCATTCCTGAAGTGGCTTGCCATTTTCAGCGAGGCCACCGAACCGCCCACGAGGTCGACGATGTCGGAAGCCGGCATGGGCCTCGCAAGCAGATAGCCCTGGGCGGTGTCGCAGCCGAGCTGACGCAAGTGAGCGAGCTGGATTTCGGTCTCGACGCCCTCCGCGAGCACTTCGAGGTTCAGCGCCCGGCCAAGCCCGACCACCGCCGCGGTGATCTCCATGCCGGTCCGGTTATCCGGAATATCCCTGACGAAACTCTGATCCACCTTGAGCTTGTCGACCGGAAAGCGCTTGAGATAGGCCAGTGAGGAATAGCCGGTGCCGAAATCGTCGATGGCCAGCCGCACGCCGAGCGCCTTCAGCGCGTTCAGTTTCCTTTCGACGTCGGAGCCGGATTCCATCAGGCTGCCTTCGGTGATCTCCAGCTCGAGGTAGCGGGCGGGCAATCCGGTCTCGGCGAGAATGCCGCCGATGGTGCCGTGGATGTTGGGGCGCGCGAACTGGTGCGGCGACAGGTTCACCGCCATGGTGTCCAGCGCCATTCCGTCGTCGAGCCAGCGCTTCATCTGCGCGCAGGCCGCGTGCAACACCCACTCGCCGAGGGGAATGATGAGGCCGGTTTCCTCCGCGACGGAAATGAAGCTGGCGGCGGGAATCATTTCGCCGCCCGGCGGTTTCCAGCGCACCAGCGCCTCGACCCCGACGATGCGGCAGTCCGACATCGCCACCAGCGGCTGATAATGCAGCAGGAATTCGCCGCGCTGCAGGCCGCGGCGCAGCGCGGATTCCATTTCGACGCGGGCGTTCGCCGCAACCGTCAGCGCCTCGGTGTAGAACCGGAAGGCGCTGCGGCCGGCGCCCTTGGCCTGATAGAGCGCGGCATCGGCGTTGCGGATGATCTGATCGACGGATTCGTTGTCGTTGGGAAAGATGCAGATGCCGATGCTGGTGCCGATATAGACCTCCTGCCCGCCGGCAAGCACGAACACCTCTTTCAGGGCCTCGATCAGCGATTGAGCCACGCCGGCGGCGGCCTGCGGCCGCGCGAGCCGCTCCATCAGCACGACGAATTCGTCGCCGCCCATCCGCGCCAGCAAATCGCTATCGCGCAGCCGGTCCTGCAGCCGCGTGGCGACCAGCTGGAGCAGTTCATCGCCGGCGCCGTGGCCGAGGCTGTCGTTGACGTTCTTGAAATGGTCGAGGTCCAGGAACAGGAATGCGCCCTGTTCGCCGGCGCGGCGAGCGCGCTCGACGGCGTGTTTGAGGCGCGAGACCAGAAGCAGCCGGTTCGGCAGTCCGGTCAGGGAATCGTGCTGCACGAGGTATTTCAGCTCGGTTTCCTTTTGCCGGAGGAAACGGTGGGGCGCCAGCACGCCGGCAACGAACAGCGCGCGGTACAGCATCACATAGGCCACGGTCTTGTAGACATGGCCGAGCAGATTGAACAGGTCGGTGACATGGCCATACAGCGTGAAGAACAATTCCGACAGGCCCAGCACCCAGGCGCCGGCAGCCAGCCAGTACAGATTGACGTCGCGCCGCTGCGCGCCGCGCCCGGCCAGCACCAGCGCGACGGCAAGATAGGTCGCAGCCAGCACGTACTCGCTATGGATCTTGAATGGCGTCAGTCCCTGCCCGTCGACGAACGTGCGCGGCAGCCAGCTGCTGTGAAAAAATCCGATCCACCAGCTTAAGCCGGCGACCGCGACAGCCGCAGCCATCGTCGCGGCACAGCGGCGCGCCGACCAGGTGCGCACCGGCAGCCAGACCACGGCGACCAGTCCGACCGCGGCGATGGCGCGGCCGATCAGCCAGAAATTGATCGCCTTCTCGCTCCCGCTCGGACCGAAGACATCGGGCATCCCGTCGAACGACAGCGTATGGGCGAAGTCGAGCAGCGCTACCGAGAGAAACGTCGCGGCAAGCACGATGCCGTGGCTGTTGCCGGCCTGACGGCGCAGGTTCCAGCCGAGCCCGAACACCATGAAGGAGACCGCCATCGAGATGAATTCGAGGCCGGTATGCAGCGGCAGATAGTCGGAGGGCTTCTTGAAGAACTGCAATCCCGGCAGCCAGGGGCCGCAGACGACCAGCACCGTCAGCGCAGCCACCACCAGCAGGAGCCGGCGCGGCTCCGGGCCAAGCGGCGGGAACGGAAGATCTAGGTCACTTTGACCCGCGGGGCGCAATGTCGATATCCCGTTGAAGTGGGCATTTCGACTTTCGGTCAAATGCGCAAAAACAGTGCTGCTGCTATAAACTAGGGCGTTTTAC
>JBAUUA010000550.1:0-6148 GCA_049582465.1 Bradyrhizobium sp.
CTTCAAACAGGGTTGCGACCGAAGCGGCGCAATCGATCAAGGCGCCGGCGGGCCGGTCAACGGGAAGAAGGACGGAGATATCGTTCAACATGTTCGGCCGCTTTCTGGTTGGGGAACCTTCGATCGAATTATGCCCGCCTTAGCCCCGGACTTTTTGATCTATCTCATGCCCGGTGCCGCTCCGAGGGCCTCCAAAACATGGGCAAAAACCCACGGGGAAAGGCGAAGGGGCAGGGCGCGCCTGTGAGATTTGCCAAGCAAGTCCAGCCGCATTGGAGCCCGTTTGACGGTGCCGGTCAGAGCGCAATGCTCGCCCGCCGCAGTCCGTCTCCCCCTCCTTTGGGGGATGTGGACTCGACGGCGACTCACCCGTAATCTGCGCGCAATTCGGCGCGGCCGCGGATTTGAAGCCGGCCGGGTTATTTTGGATTATCCGATATTTTTTGGAATTGGGGCTGGGCCGGTGGCCTGAAGAACATTTGGACGGCACGTGCCGCTGTTTTATTTTCGAATCTGCAATGGAGATTATTCGGGTACTTCCGACGAGGGATTCAACCTCGCCGACAGGGATGCCGCCTGGGCGGAGATGACCAGGGTTTGCGGCGATTTGGTCGGCGGCATCGCCCGCAAGCTGCAACAACAAACGGAATGGCGGATGGAGCTCCTGGACGAGTCCCGAAAGCCCGTGTTCAGAATTCGCGTGCTGGCGGAAACGCTGGACCTCAAGGTTTTGTCGGATGAATGAATGTCCATGGCGTGGTTTCGGAATCTCTCGGGACTTCCACGTCGATCAGATAGGGCCCGCCATGCGCCAGCGCTTTTTCCAGCGCGGCGCGAAAACCCAGCGGCGAGGTCACGCGCGCAGCACCGACGCCGAAGGATTCCGCAAGTTTCACGAAATCCGGATTGACCAGGTCGGACGCCACCACGCGACCCTCGAAGCGCTCGCGCTGGTCGCGACGGACGTTGCCGTATGAGTTGTTGTTGAACACCAGTATCACCACGCCGATGTTGAACTGCACGGCGGTGGCCAATTCCTGCACGCCGAACATGAAGCCGCCATCGCCTGTTATCGCGACCACGGGCCGGTCGGGATTGGCGACCTTGGCGCCGAGCGCGGTCGGGAAGCCCGAGCCGAGCGTGCCCTGATAGCCCGAGGTGATGAAGGTGCGCGGCTCGTAGACCGGAAAGCCGTACCAGGAAGCAAAACCGATCTGCGACAGCTCGTCAGTGACGATGGCGTTGGCCGGCAGCACCTCGCGAAGGATGTTGAGATACGCCATCTGCGGCTGGACTTTCTGGATCTCCAGCTGCGCCGCCGCTGAAGCCTCGCGGATCGCGGCGCGGCGGCCGCTGGTCTTCTTGTAGCCGGCCTTGCGGACCGCGGCGAGCAGCTCGCGCGTGCCGGCGCGGGCATCGGCGACCACGGCGGCGTCGGGCGTCAGGCGGCGCATTTCCGAAGGATCGATATCCATCCGGATCGATTTCAGGCCGGCCGGCTGAAACGGCCAGCGGAACGAGGAGGCCGGCAATTCCATGCGGCTGCCGATCCCGATCATCAGATCGGTGTCCGGCCACAGCCGGTAGGCCGCCGCCATGGTCAGCCCGAGTTCATGCGCGTTGGAGACAATGCCGCGGCCGCTGCGGAACGCCACCACGGGCGCGTCGATCAGTTCCGCCAGCTCGAGGATCTCGTCGCGGGCGTCGATCGCGCCGCTGCCGACGAAGATCATCGGCGTCCTGCTCGCCGCGATCAGCGCGGCAGCGGCCTTGATCCGGTCCGGATCGGGCAGGGCCGCCGGAAACGGATCGAAGCATTTTGCCGCGCCGACTTCCGCGCGCTGCGTGAACACGTCCCAAGGCATTTCCAGTGAAACCGGCCCGCGCCGGCCCGACAGCATTTCCTGGAACGCGCGCGCGACCTGCGCCGGCGCCGCGTCGGGATATTCGATCCGCTCGGCCCATTTGACGAAGGTGCGTAGCGTCGCCAGCTGATCCGGCATCTCGTGCAGATGGCCACGGCCCTTGCCGAGAAAGGCCGTCGGCACCTGGCCGGTCAGGCACAGCACCGGCTCGTTGCATCCGAATGCGGTAAGCAACGCGGCGCCCGCATTCAGCACGCCCGGACCGGGCACTACGCTGAACACGCCGGGCCGGCCGCTGGATCGCGCATAACCAAAGGCCATATAGCCGCAGGCCTGCTCGTGGCGCGCGCCGATCACCTTCAGTTGTGCCTGCTGGAAGGCGTCGAACAGGCCATAGATCTGTGCGCCGGGCAGGCCGAACACGGTGTCGACGCCGTGCGCGACCAGGCCTGAGACGATGGCTTCGCCGCCGGAACTCACTGTCATTGCTGTTTCTCTTCGCTTGCGGGCAGGTTCGTTATGGCTTCGTCGACCACGCCGTTGCGCAGCACGCCGATATTTTCGGCCTCGACCTCGACGACATCGCCGGGTTTCAGATAGCGCGGCGGATCGAACCGCGCCCCGGCGCCGGTCGGCGTTCCCGTCACAATGACGTCACCGGGGACGAGTGTCGTAAAGGTCGAGATATAGTTGATCAGATAGCGGAAGCCGAAAATCAGCCGCGAGGTGCGGTCATCCTGCCGCGTCTCGCCATTGACCCGCGTGGTCAGCCTGACATCCGCGATCTGCGACTCCTTGATGTAGGGAACGAGCCACGGGCCGAGGCTGCCGGTCGAGTCAAAATTCTTGCCCTGTGTCACGTTGAACTTCGCGTGGCGAACCCAGTCGCGGATCGTGCCCTCGTTGCACAGCGTCACCGCGGCGATGTGGTCCAGCGCCGCGCCCTCCGCGATATGCCGGCCGGCCTTGCCGATCACCAGCACCAGTTCGCCCTCGTAATCGAGCTGCGAGGAGGCGCGCGGGCGAACCAGCGGCGTCAGATGGCCGACAAAGGAGCGCGGCGTGCGCATGAACATGCTCGGATATTTCGGCGCGTCCTGGCCGTCTTTATATTCGGCGTTGCGGTCGGGGTAATTGACGCCGATGCAGATGATCTTTTCCGGCGCGGGGATCGGCGGCAGCCAGGTGATGGCGTCCAATGCGTAATCCGGCTGGTACTGTCCGGCATCTTCGGCAAGTCGCCTTAGCGCGCCAGCGGCGATCACCTCGCGCAGCGTCGGATAATCCTTGCCGAAGCGTGCGGAGAGATCGACGATTCCGTCGTCGATGACGGCGCCGTATCTGGTCGATCCATTGACGGAGAAAGTGGCGAGGCGGGGAGAGGTCATGGGATGTCCAATAATGCGGCGCGAGCCGCTTAGCCAGGGTTCATGCCCTTGGCCTTGATGACGGCCTTGGCGGCGGGCGTGGTCAGAAAATCGATAAAGGCCCTGGAGGCTTCCGCATCCTTTGAGTCCGCCGCGACGGCAGCGGTGAAAGCCAGCTCTTGTTGCAGTTCGGGTGGAAACGGGCCGACCAGTTCGACCCCGGGAGCGATCAGGACGTTGACGAGAAACACCCCGAGTTCCGCCTCGCCTTTAGCGACACTAGGTGCGATCTGCGCCGGCATGGCCTGCGGCCTGGTCTTGGCCTTCATCGCCTCGCCGATGCCGAGACGGTCGAACGTCCTCAGGACATGGGCCCCGGCCGCGCTCTCCGGCACGAAGGCGATCGACGCTGCGCCGAGCAGGGTCTTTTTCAGCGCCTCCGATGTGCCGATGTCGGGCGTCGGCGCGCCTGTGCGGATGATGACGCCGTAGCCGACGCGGGCGATATCGACAGTCGGGCCGGGGGCGAAGCGGGCCCTCGCGGCGGTGTCCTTGAAGACATCGACCGGCACGACGGCGAGATCGAACGGCGCGCCGGAAGTGGCTTGCTTGATCAGATTGGGCGTCGAGTCGAAGTGGATGACGAGCGTGTGGCCGGGCGTAGGCTCGAACTGAGCGGCGAGTTCGTTCATCCAGCCGGTCGTGGAGCCGCCGGCGAGGATCTTGAGTTCGGCGGCGCGAAGATCGGTCATGGGCGGTATTCGCTTCCTAATCCGCGATGGTGACGTCGGCGACGAACAGTGGTTCGCGCACGGCCTGGCCGGTGAACGGCGATCCCTGTTCGAACCAGGAGCGCGGCGCCGGCGCGCCCCACAGCGTCTGCCGCCGCGGGTCCTTCAATGACCAGCGCAACGGCTCATGATCGTGATCCCCGGTGAAATAGTCGCTGGTGTAAAGCTCCAGCCGGTGGCCGTCGGGGTCCCGGACATAGAGGAAGAAGGCGTTGGAAATGCCGTGGCGGCCGGGACCGCGCTCGAGGTTTTTCAGATAACCGCTCGACGCCATCACGTCGCAGAGGTGCAGAACGTTCATCGCGGTCGGCACCCAGTAGGCAAAATGGTGCAGGCGAGGGCCGCGGCCGTTGGTGATCGCAAAATCGTGCACATTGCCCTTGCGATGCATCCAGGCCGCCGCGATCCGCCCGTTCGGCCCGTCTTCCTCGCCATATTCGGTGAGCCGGAAACCCAGCCGCGCGTAGAAGTCGACGGTGTCCTGCACCTCGGCCGCGAACACGTTGAAGTGGTCGAGTCGCTGCGGATGGCAACCCTTGTAGAGATCGTAGCGCCGCAACAAATGCGGGCGCTTCTCCATGGTGGCGTAGAGTTCGATCTGGAAACCGAAGGGGTCGGTGAATTGCAGCGTGCGGCCCTGGAACGGCGCTTCGGCAAACGCATGAGCGATGCCGTTTTCGGAAAAGAACGCGGCGGCCTTGTCGAGATCGCGGTCATTGCCGACCCTGAAGCCGAGCCGGTTGCAGGCGGCGGCGGTTGCCTTGCGCAGCACCAGCGAGTGATGCTGATGCTCCTCGGCGCCGCGCAGGTACACGGCCTTGTCGTCGCGATCCTCGACATGGAGTCCGATGGTGGTCTCGTAGAACGCGCGGCTCAAATCGAGGTCCACCACGTCGAGCACGACGTGGCTGCAGCGGATGATGTTGAAGGGCGGATCGAAGACGTGTTGCGGAACGGGCATGCTATTTCCTCAAATGAGCTCGTCATTCCGGGGCGCGCCCCTTGGCGCGAGCCCGGAATCCATACTCACGATCGTGGTTATGGATTCCGGGCTCGCGACGTTGTCGCGCCCCGGAATGACGACCGCTATTAGACTCCGAGCTTCTGAATCTTGTGGGTGCCCCGCGCCAGCGAGACGTGCTTGGTTTCCATATAGAAGTCGAACGAATAATCGCCGCCGTCACGGCCGATGCCGGACGATTTCATGCCGCCGAACGGCGTCGGCAGATGGCGGACGTTTTCCGAATTCAGCCAGATCATGCCGGCTTCCAGCGCGTCCGCCACGCGCAGCGCGCGGCCGGTGTCGTTGGTCCAGACATAGCCGGTGAGGCCGTATTTCACGTCGTTGGCGATCTCGATGGCATCGTTCTCGTCGCGGAACGGAATCACCGTCAGGAACGGCCCGAACACTTCCTCCTGTGCGACCCGCATCTTGGCGTTCGCGCCGGTGACCAGCGTCGGCTGCACGTAATGCCCGCCGCCGGGGCCGTCATGCAGCCTGCCGCCGACCGCGATCACGGCGCCGTCCTGCCGCGCGACGTCGAAATAGGAGCAGACCTTTGCCAGATGCCGCTCGTGGATCAGCGGCCCGATTTCGGTCTGGGGATCGAGGGGATGGCCGACCTTCAGCGCCTTCACCCGCGCCGTGAGCTTTTCGATGAATTTGTCGGCGATGCCTTGCTGGATCAGAAGCCGGCTCGACGAGGTGCAGCGCTCGCCATTGAGCGAATAGATCATGAATACGACCGCGTCGAGCGCGCGATCGAGATCGGCGTCGTCGAACACGATCACGGGATTCTTGCCGCCGAGTTCGAAATGCACGCGCTTCAAGGTCGGCGCGCCCTGCGCCATGATCGCCGATCCCGTCGCGCTTTCGCCGACAAAGCCGATCGCCTTGATGGCGGGGTGCTCGGTCAGCGCCTTGCCGGCCTCTTCGCCGATGCCATGTACGGTATTGAGAACGCCGTCGGGCACACCCGCCTGCTTCACCAGTTTCGCCAATAGATCGGCGGTGACTGGAGACCATTCGGCGGGCTTGTGCACCACCGTGCAGCCGGCCGCCAGTGCCGGCGCGATCTTCCAGGTCGACAGCATGAACGGCGTATTCCACGGCGTGATCACGCCG
>JBAUUA010000551.1:0-2286 GCA_049582465.1 Bradyrhizobium sp.
GGTCATCAGCGCCATGATGGCCGTGACGAGGCCATAGACGAGGCCGTTCTGGCGAGCGGTGGTGGCGACGAACTGCTCGAAACCCACCTTGACGATTTCGAACGCGGTGTCGGTCTTGGTCACCAGCGCGCCGTCGGAGAACAGTTTGATTTCGACGCCATAGGTGCCGATCGGCACCTCGGCCGGCAGCGGAATGCCGGTGCGGAACAGCGTCGGCGTCAGGAAGGTCACCGCGGAGGTGTCCTCGCGGTAGAGGCCGTGTTCGCTGCGCAGCCGCACGAAGGCGCGGCGGAAGACGTCGTTCGGCACCACGTCGGCGTAGTCGGGCCCGACGCGCTGGGTCAGGAGCACATTGTTGAGGCCGAGCTGCTGGCGCCGCTCGACGTCGGCCGAAGCGATAGCGTCGAACGGCCGGTTGGCGAACAGCGCGAGATAGGTCGGCACCTGCAGGAACTGGCGGTAGTCGGTGTTGATCCAGATGCCGAATCTGCGCTCCTTGCGGCGCGTCACCATGTCGGCGCGCGGGCCGGAGACGGTCACCACGAGATCGTAGCTGGTGCGGGTCGCGGGCGTGGAGGCGTCCCTTTCGACCGAGCCGAACAGCACCAGCTCCTCGCCGGAATAATTCGGCGTCACCGTGACCCGATGGTTGGAGACCGACACGATCAGCCGCTCGGCGCGCGCCGGCGGCGCCGCGAGAAGCGCGCTCAGCACCAGCGCGGCGCCGGCCAGGGTGAGCGGAGCGCGCCCGATCATCCGGCGCCTCCGGTTTCCCGGATGGTGAAGAGATCGTCGGGGCGGATCACCAGCTCGATCGCGAAGCGGATGCCGACCGAGAGAACCAACAGCCCCAGCAACAGCCGCAGATGTTCGCCGCGGATCTTCTGGCCGGCGCGGGCGCCGAACTGCGCGCCGGTGACGCCGCCGACCATCAGGATCAGCGCCAGCACGGCATCGACCAGATGGTTGGTGATCGCGTGCAACAGGGTCGCGAACACCATGGTGACCAGCGTCAGCACCATCGAGGTGCCGATCACGGTCGCGGTCGGCACCCGCAACAAATAGATCATGATCGGGACCAGGATGAAGCCGCCGCCGACGCCCATCACCGCGCCGATGAAGCCGATGATGATTCCGACCGCGACCACCGGGATCACCGACAAATAGATCTTGGAGCGCTTGAAGCGCATCTTCAGCGGCAGGCCGTGAATCCAGCCATGGCTGCCGGAGCGGCGCAACGGCACCGCCACGCCGCGGCGGACGCGCAACAGCGCGCGCAGGCCCTCCCAGAACATCAGTCCGCCCACGGTGGTGAGCAGCGCCACATAGGACAGCGCGATCATCAGGTCGAGCTGGCCGAGCGAGCGCAACAGCGTGAAGGTCCAGACGCCGAGCATGGTGCCGATGGTGCCGCCGCTCAGCAGCACCATCGCCAGCGCCGGATCGATGGCGCGGCGGCGCCAGTAGGACAGGGCGCCGGAAAACGACGAGGCCGCGATATGGCTGGCGACGGAGGCGACCGCGACCGCGGGCGCGATGCCGATGAAGATCAGAAGCGGCGTCATCAGAAAGCCGCCGCCGATGCCGAACATGCCGGACACGAAACCCACCGCCGCGCCCATCGCCAGGATGAGGAAAACGTTGACCGGGATGTCGGCGATCGGAAGGTAAAGCTGCACGCGCGTCCGCTTTTTTTGATTGAGCCGCAAGGCCGGCCGAGACCGCTCGCGGCCTGGTTTCCCGATCGAGCAAAGTGGGATCGACGTCCCTGCATAACCGAATTCGCCGCCGGGAGGGACTAAAGAATCCCGCGCGGGGCGGCTTTTTGACGCGCCCTGGCGTGCAGCTTCGGGTGCGGCGAATATTTCAGACGAACCGACGGCGAACCCTGCGGGCCGCCATCGCGCCATCCAATGACGCTCTGTCTACACGGTTCTGTCGGGGAGGAATATGACGGCGGCGCCGCCCGAGGCGTCAATGCGCGCTGGCGGTTCGCTTGGTCGCAACCGGCTTGGCCATGGGCTTGGCCGGCTTGGCCTGCGCCTGTGTCGGGGCCGAGTCCCATCCGCCGGCCGGGCTTGCCACAATGACGGCGACGTTGGGCTGGGGTTCGGGCGTGAAGGTCTGGATCGCGAGCCTGGCCGCGGCCAGCGATTGGGGATCGAGCCGCTTGGCGACATCGTCGCGCTTGCGCGCGGCATCTGCATCGCCCTGCGCCGCCGCCAGGCTGAACCATTTGAAGGATTCGGCGAGGTTCTGTTCGACGCCGATGCCGCGGGCGTAGAG
>JBAUUA010000552.1:0-2784 GCA_049582465.1 Bradyrhizobium sp.
GACAGCAGCAGGGACAGGGTCAGAACCAGATGCGGGATGAAGATCAGGGCGGTCATCGGCGTCGTTCCCCTCTGCAACGGACTCTAGGATCCGAACAGATTGAACAGGGACGCCCCGCGGCCCCGGCGGGTTTCCGACAGACGCTCCCCGCCGTTGCAAGCCGAGTTGCCGTAATAACGATGATGGCCGCTTTCGTCATGAAAATCGCCGGCTTGCGAGGCCGCAGGCATACGCACGCTGTCGCAGATGATGGTGGCTGGCTTGCCTGACATGACGGTCTCCGCTGAATGGCTCGACGCGTTTTCGCGTTCTGCCCGTCAGTCGTGCCGTTCGAAAGGCGCGTTCAACAGCGATCGGAACTATCGTGTTTCCGGAATGTTTCGTCGCCGCGTCGCACGGAAGCGGAGCCTGCGACTACGTCACCATCCGGTGCGGCGTAAACAACCGGCCCTTTTCCACCACCACCACGACCGCCAGCGCCCCCAGCGTGCAGAGGAAGAACCCGGTCGCGAACGGCAACAGCGTGCCGTTGTAGTCCTGCCCGATCGCAGCGCCGATGCCGATGCCGAGCAGCGTCGTGATCGAGCCGTAGAGCGAGGACGCCGTGCCGGCGATATGGCCCTGCGGCTCCATCGCGAGCGCGGTGAAATTGGCGAACATCAGCCCGAACGCGAACATCATCAGCGCCGACAACGCCATGAAGAGCGGCAAAGGCAGCATCTGCAGCTTTGCGGCGACCAGCATGGTCCCGGCGACCACGACGGCACCGACCAGGCCGCCATGCGAGATCACGCGCATGCCGAGCCGGCCCACGATGCGGGCGTTGAGAAAGCCCGCAATCGCGATGCCGATCGCGACGGCGGCGAACGCAACCGGAAAATAATGCCCGAGCTGGTAGATCCCGGTGAATACCTGCTGCGAGGAGAACACGTAGGCGAACAGCGCGCCGAGCACCCCGCCCGCCGCCAACGCATAGCCGAGGGTCTGGCGGTTGGTCACGGTCTGGCGAAAGGCTGCGAGCACGTCGCGCACCGCGAGCGACTTGCGCTCGGACACCGGCAGCGTCTCCGGCAGCCGCAGCGCGCTCCAGATCAGCGCCAAGACGCCATAGAGCGTCAGCACGATGAAGATGCCGCGCCACTGCGTCAGCAGCATCACCGCCTGGCCGAACGACGGCGCGATCACGGGCACGGCGATGAACACCATCATCGTCAGCGACATCACGCTGGCCATGCGACGGCCGGCGTAGCAGTCGCGCACCACAGAGGTCGCGATCACGCGCGTCGCCGCGGTGCCGAGCCCCTGCAGCGCGCGCGCCAAAAGCACCGTCTCGAACGAAGGCGCGGCGATCGCGAGCAGGCTGGCGATGACGTACAGCACCATGCCGCCGAGCAGCACCGGGCGCCGGCCGAAGCGGTCGGACAATGGCCCCATCACGAACTGGCCGACCCCGAAGCCGATCATGAAGGTCGACAGCACCGCCTGCGACCGGTTGGCGACGGTGATGTGGAAGGCCGAGGCGATGTTGGGCAGCGCCGGCAGCATCATGTCCATCGCCAACGGGTTCAGGGCCATGATCGAGGCGATGATGACGACGAATTCGGGAAAGCCCATCGGGCGGTGGTTCGATGAAACCCAGACGTCGGCATTGATGTCAGTCACTTAAAGGGCACCCAGTTGGAGACCTACCGGTTGGACCGGCCATGCTGCGCTGCACAAGTCGCATTTGGGGATGGCAGCCCCGCCGACCCCCGAGACGGCTCGAAAAGCGCCGAAATGTCGGGATCGGGTCCGGTAAAACGTCCTTTAGGGTAATCTTTGAGTGAAAAAACCCCTCCCAACACCATGAGGTACCGATGCTTTACGCCATCCTCGCCTACCACGACGAAGCCCACGTCATGTCCTGGACGCCGGAGGAAGACGCGGCGCTGATGGCCGACCTGCAGCGCGCCCATGACCGGGTGAACGAGAAGGGCCGCCTCGGGCCCGCGGCGCGCCTGGGCGGAACCGGGAAAGCCCGCACCTTGCGGGGCCCCGGCGCAGGCGTCGTGATCGACGGCCCGTTCGCCGAGACCAAGGAACAGCTGCTGGGCTTCTATGTCGCGGACTTCGCCAGCGAGGACGCCGCCATCGAGGCCGCACGCGAGCTGCGCCGCGCCAATCCGAGCGCGGTCTACGAGATCCGCCCGGTATCGCTGTATCGCCCCGGCGTGCCGTTTCCGGGGACGGAGGCTGCGGAGGGATGAGAAGGAGGGTGAGGTTCGAAGCGGTGGCCAGTTGGTCGGGCGTTGAGCGTGCAAAGAGCGGCAGGATCCGGTCCGTCTACGCTTTCGCTCCGCTCAAGCTACGCCGGACACGCCTCGACCTAACGGTCTCCGCGAGGTTGCGCCACGCGTAGCCCGTCAGGGCGAAGCGTGGTGGGGAAGGAAGGACTCGAACCTTCGAAGCCATGAGGCGGCTGATTTACAGTCAGCTCCCTTTGCCACTCGGGACACTTCCCCTCTCAACAGCATCGTGACCCACCCGCCGAAATGGCGGCAAAAGGGGACATGGATGACGCTGAAACCTGAGGCCCGATGACGGGCGGCCGGTCGGCGCGTTTATGGGCGAACCCGCCCTTCAAAGTCAACCAAGCCGGACGGCTAAAACGGTCCGCGCCGGGGCCCAAATTGCCATTATTCGGAACCCGTGACAGAAGCTTGGCCCATGAGCGATCGCGAGCGAAGGCAGCATTTTGGACGCCGTGGCGGCAAAGGCCCCGCGGGGGGCCGTGAATCCGGCCGG
>JBAUUA010000553.1:0-2936 GCA_049582465.1 Bradyrhizobium sp.
TTCGCTGATCTTCAAATCCAGGCCTGCGGCGGCGGCGAGCCCGTGACGGCGGATCACGTCAAGTTGCCAGGCGAACGTCCCGGTGGTTTGGACGCCGATGCGCAAGGTCTCGTTGGCCAGCGTCGGAGTAACCGCGAGCACGACGCAGAGCGTCACGAAAATTCTCAACATTCACGACTCTTCCAGGCGACCGGGCTTTGCTGCGAAGCACAAAAGATCGCGGGTTCGAGAAAAGCTTCCAACTCAGTTATTCTCGCGAGAATCATCCACCACTACAAGCCGGAACTCCCGGGGGGCACCCGACGGCGCAGAAGCAAAGACTGATGGATTCTCAATGCAGTGCCGCAAAGGGCTACGCAAGCCGCTCAAAGTGGAGCTAGGATGCCGTCATGGCGGGGTTGAGGGCATCGAAGCGCTTCGTTGTGGCGAAAAGACGGGCGGTGGAATCCTGCCTGCTGCTCGCGCTTGCGATATGTCCGACCGGCGCCCACTGCGGAACCATCGAGACGGAACATTTGTTCGGCTTCACCATCGGAAGCGATGTCGGCGATGTCGGGGAAAGAGAGCTGGAGGGATCCGTCACCGGCCGGTTTGCAAAGCAGAACGGAACATATGCGGCGACCGCCAGCACGATGTCCGTGGAATTCGTGCCGATGGCAAATCTCCGGACCGAATTTACCGGAGCGGTGATCTCCTACGACATCGCCGGCGTGGGCGGGCTGTTGGATCAGCGCTATGTCGCATTTGGCGGCTTTTCCGCCGATATCCGCTACCGGTTGCTTGACCCGCGCGACCGCGCCGTTCGGCTTTGCGATCGGCGCCGAGCCGCATTGGGGCCGCGCCGATGAGATCACCGGCGAGCCCGCGAACCAATATGGCGTGGACTTCGTCGCGGCGGCCGACTGGGAGATCATTCCCGATCGCGTCGTCGCGGCGTTCAATCTGCTCTATCAGCCCGACACCATGCGTTCGAGGATCACCGGCATGTGGTCGCAGGAATCCACGGCCGGCGTTGCACTCGGCGTGATGGCGCAGGTCCGTTCCGGGATCTTTGTCGGTGGCGAAGCGCGTTACTTGCGTAAATATGATGGCGCAGGGCTCGACATGCTCGCCGGGCAGGGGTTTTTCATCGGGCCGACGATCTATTTCAAACTCTCCGAGAAGGCCTGGCTGGCGGCGGCGTGGAGCGCACAGGCAGCGGGCCAGGCCACGACATCAGCCGGCTCGCTCGATCTGGTCAATTTCGAACGCCATCAAGCGCGCCTTCTGTTCGGCGTGAACTTCTGAGCCGGTTTCGCGCGAACGGAGGAATTATCCGCCCTATTTGGCGCAGTCCTTCAGAGATTTCTCTTCGATGGTGAATACCCCACCCGTCGTGACCTCGATATTGGGGACAACGCAGGTTCGCCCGCTCTTGTCGACAAACTTGACGTCATACATGCCCGGCGCCGTGTCGGTGATCTTCAGGCGCTCGTCGTGATCGACGGTATGATCCCGATCGTTGTCGGCCTGATTGCGGCCCCAGTCGTTCTTGCCGGCCGGGGAAAGCTGCAACGAGGTGATGGTATTGGCGGTCAGGTTCCAGAACCTCGTGTCCTTTGCCTGCGCGCCAAGGGGAAGCAGCGCTAAAGCAAAGACTATCAGCGCGGTCGCCTTAGGCATGTCCTGCTTCTCCCGGAATTGCAGCGGCTTGCGCCGATCGATCACGCCTTCAATCGCGCGGCGTGCCAGCGCAGGTGATCGGCCATGAAGGTCGATACGAAATAATAGCTATGGTCGTAGCCGGGCTGGCGACGAAGGAGAAGGGGGATGCCCGCCTGGGAACAGGCGCGCTCCAGCAGTTCGGGACGAAGCTGCACGTTCAGGAATTGATCGGCATCGCCGACATCGACCAGGAAATCGGAAAAGCGCGCGCCATCCTCGATCAGCGCCACCGTATCGTGCTTGCGCCATGCCTCGCGCGCATCGCCGAGATAACCGCCGAGCGCCTTGATTCCCCACGGCACCTGCGATGGCGCAACGATCGGCGAAAAGGCGCTGGCGGCCCGATAGCGATCGGGGTGTCGCAGCGCGATGGTTAGTGCGCCGTGTCCGCCCATCGAATGGCCGAGGATCGATTGCCGCTTTTGATCGACGGGGAAATGCTCGGCGATCACGCCGGGCAGTTCCTCCGTTACATAGCTCCACATCCGGTAATTACGCGCGAACGGCGCCTGCGTGGCATCGACATAGAAGCCGGCGCCCAGCCCGAAATCATAGGCGCCGGCGGGATCGCCGGGCACGCCTTCGCCGCGCGGGCTGGTGTCCGGCGCGACAAAGATCAGGCCCAGCTCGGCGCAGGCCTGGCGAAACTCACCCTTTTCCGTGACGTTGGCGTGGGTGCAGGTCAGACCCGATAGATACCAGACCGCCGGCAGCTTCGCGCCCGCCTGATGCGGAGGGACGTAGACCGAAAAGGTCATCCCGGTACCGGTCTCGCGGCTCGCGTGCTTGTAGACGCCCTGGACGCCGTCAAATGACCGGTTTGTCGAAACGGTTTCGATCGCCATAGGCCTAGGGCTCCTGTGCCGGCAAGCCAGCGGGATCATACGTGTCGGACACGACTATAGCTCGGCGGGTGGCTTGCACCAGCCGAGCCAAGGAGGAATCCAGCCTGATCAGGCCGCCTTGGGTTTTGATTTCGCCACATGGGTGGCGATCGCATCCATCAGCGCCGGCGACAGGCAATCATAGGGTTCAAGCCCGAGTTCCCTAAGGCGCGACCGGATGCCGTCCATTTCGGAAGGACTGACGCCGGACTCGATCACCGAGGATACGAACGCCGCGAATCCCGGCGCCGCGGAGCCGGATTCCTGGAACAGTTCGGGATGGATGAAGTCGAGCCCGTAGAACGGGTGCGCCTTGTTCTCGATGCGGCCGTACATATGCGTGCCGCA
>JBAUUA010000554.1:0-5553 GCA_049582465.1 Bradyrhizobium sp.
CCGGGTCACGCTTGCGCCCGATATCGCGGCCCGCCTGAACACCCTCGCCGGCCAGCGCATGACCAAGGACGGCGTCATCGTGATGCACGGGCAACGCTTCCGCACCCAGGAGCGCAATCGCGCCGACGTGATCGACCGGCTGGTCGAACTCTTGCGCGAGGCGGCGGTCCGGCCCACCCCGCGGCGGGCAACCCGGCCGACGCTGGGATCGAAACAGCGACGGCTCGAAGGCAAGAAGCGCCGCAGCGACATCAAATCCAAACGCGGCTCGGCCCGATTCGACGACTGAGGCCATTTTGCACGCGGCAGCGTGCGCAGCGCGACGGCGCTTTGTTCCACCAAAAACAGCCCGCTACTACCACCGCTTGTTCGCGACGACTTAAGCTCGGTTCGCGCCAACGGTAACAGTCATGCGAAAACGACGTGCGACACGTGTCATGGGTCTGGCATTTTGCGGCGCGACATCGATGGTCGTTGTCGCGTCGGCACAAATGTCCTTGCCGGAGGCTAAGCCGGTGAACGGCGCTGCGCTCTTCAAGCAGCAATGCGCCACCTGCCACACCACCAACGTCTCCGATCCGGCGCGGCAAGGACCGACCCTTTTCAATATCGTCGGACGCGAGGCCGGAACGATCGAGGGATTTCGCTATTCGGCAGGTTTTGCGACTGCAAAATTCCAATGGGACGAGCAGAAGCTCGACGAATGGCTGACGAATCCGCAAGCCGTGATCCCCGGCGCGGTCATGCCTTACCGACAGGCCAAATCCGAAATTCGCATCGCGATCGTGAACTATCTCAAGGAGCTGCACTGAATGGCAAAGCCGGTCCACTCGATGATCCGCGTGCTCGACGAAGCCAGATCGCTCGAGTTCTACGCGCGCGCCTTCGGGCTCGAAGTCGCCGATCATCTGAAATTTGCGGACTTTGCGCTGATCTATCTGCGTCATCCGTCGTCGTCCTTCGAGGTCGAACTGACGGTGAATTTCGATCGCAAGCGGCCTTACGAGCTGGGCGACGGATACGGCCACCTCGCCGTGGTGGTCGACGACCTCGACGCCGAACACGCCCGGTTCGAGCGGGAGAAACTTTCGCCGGGGCCGCTGCGCGATTTCAAGCATGACGGCGCGACGCTGGCGCGCTTCTTCTTCGTCTCCGACCCCGACGGCTACAAGATCGAAGTGATCCAGAAAGGCGGTCGCTTCGGCTGAAGATCCAAACCGACAACAAGACGTTCAACGGAGGATACCCATGAGAGAAATCGACCGTCGAAGCAAATTCAATCGCCGCATCTTTCTGCAAGGCGCAGCAAGCGCCGTTCCGGTCGCAGCCGTCGCGGCAAGCGCCGGGCTTGGCATCGAGGACGCGTGGGCGGCGGACGCGACCACGCTCACTCCCGCAACCTTGAAGACCCTCGTGAAGGTCGCGCGCGACATCTATCCGCACGACATGCTGGTCGACAGCTATTACATCACCGCGATCAAGCCGTGGGACGCCAAGGCGGCGAAAGACCCTGCCGTCAAGGCGCTGCTGGAAGACGGCGTTCGCCGTCTCGATCAGGACGCGCAAGACCGACACAAGCTTGCCTACGCCCAGGTGCCGTGGGAGGCCGACCGCGTCGTGCTGCTGCAGGGCATCGAGCATACCGACTTCTTCAAGCAGGTTCGCTCCGATCTCGTCGTCTCGCTCTACAACCAGGAAGAGCTGTGGCCGAAATTCGGCTACGAGGGCTCCTCCGCCGAGCATGGCGGCTACATCAAGCGCGGTTTCAACGACATCGACTGGCTGCCGAAGGTCTGAACCGGACGTCGGGCAGAACATCAGTTGGGAGGATTTCACATGGCAAAATTCGATCTGAATGACGATGGCGTGGTGGTGATTGTTGGCTCAGGCGCCGGCGGCGGAACGCTCGGCAACGAGCTGGCGCAGAAGGGCGTCAAGGTCGTGATCCTGGAGGCCGGCCCGCGGGTCGAGATCCAGGACTTCATCAACAACGAGTGGGAGAGCTTCACGCAGCTGGCGTGGAAGGACATGCGGACGACATCGGGCAGCTGGCGCGTCGCCAAGGATTTCGCCAATCTGCCGGCGTGGATCGTCAAGTCGGTCGGCGGGTCGACGGTGCATTGGGCCGGCGCGTCGCTGCGGTTCGACGAGCACGAATACCGGGTCAAGACGACCTACGGCAACGTGCCGGGCGCCAACCTGCTGGATTGGCCGATCACGCTTGCCGAAATGGAGCCGTGGTACGCCAAGGCCGAAGACAAGATGGGCGTCACCCGCACCAACAACATCCCGGGATTGCCGGGCAACAACAATTTCAAGGTGATGGAAGCCGGCGCCAGGAAGTTCGGCTACAAGGAGGTCCACACCGGTCGGATGGCGATCAACAGCGAGCCGCGCGACGGTCGCGGCTCCTGCCAGCAGATCGGCTTCTGTTTCCAGGGCTGCAAATCCGGCGCGAAATGGTCGACGCTTTATACGGAAATCCCCAAGGGCGAGGCGACCGGCAACCTCGAAGTCCGTCCCGGCAGCATGGCGCTGCAGATCGAGCACGATGCCTCGGGCAAGGTCGTCGCCGTGCTCTATGCCGACGAGGCCGGAAGCATGCATCGGCAGAAGGCGCGCATCGTCGCCGTCGCCGGCAATTCGATCGAGAGCCCGCGCCTGTTGCTCAACAGCGCGTCCAGCACGTTCCCCGACGGCCTTGCCAACAGTTCCGGACAGGTCGGCCGCAACTACATGCGTCACATGACCGGCAGCGTCTACGCGGTGTTCGACAAGTCGGTCCACATGTACCGCGGCACCACCATGGCCGGCATCATCCGCGACGAAGCCAAGCATAACCCGTCACGCGGCTTCATGGGCGGTTATGAAATGGAGACGTTGTCTCTCGGCCTGCCCTTCATGGCGGCGTTTCTCAATCCGGGCGCGTGGGGCCGCCCGTTCACCTCGGCGATGGAGGGGTATCCGCGCATGGCCGGGATGTGGCTGGTCGGCGAGGACATGCCGCAGGAAACCAACCGCGTCACGCTGGACCCGAAAGCCAAGGACAAGTTCGGTCTCCCGGTGGCGAGCGTGCACTATGACGATCACCCCAACGACATCGCCATGCGCGATCACGCCTACAAACAGGGCGCGGCGGTCTATGAGGCGGTCGGCGCGACGGTGACCTATCCGACCACGCCCTATCCCAGCACCCACAATCTCGGCACCAACCGCATGAGCGCCAAGGCCAGGGACGGTGTCGTGAACAAGTTCGGCCAGACCCACGACATCAAGAATCTGTTCGTCTCAGACGGCAGCCAGTTCACCACCGGCGCGGCCTGCAATCCGACGCTGACCATCGTCGCGCTTGCCATCCGGCAGGCGGACCATATCGCCGGCGCCATGCAGCGAAAGGAAATCTAGCAACAGTCAGCTCACCCCGGATACGCCGACGGCGCCTCCGGGGTGGCCCCACTGGATCATTAGAGCCAAACCGTCCGCGATGGATGCTGCTACTCGGCCGCGACCAGCCTCGGCGCCGGGCCATCCAGATAATCGGGCGTGGCCGCCGCGGCTTTCGAGCGATAGATCAGGCAGGAACAGCGCAGCAGCGAAGCGAAATTATGCACTTCGCCGCAATGATCGAGGACCTCGCTGTGCAGACATGACAGGAATTTCGCCAGACTCATGTCCTGCTTGCCCGCGATTTCCTCCAGCGTATCCCAGAACGCCATTTCCAGCCGGATCGATGTGCAATGGCCGTCGATCCGAAGCGATCTGGTCTGCGATTCATAGTCACGTTGCGGCTGATGAGCGAACAGCTGGCACATTGGTTTCCCTCCCGACGTCTTTATGACTTTTCCAAACGATATACCCAGTCCGCACGGCTCACAACGTTCGCGTGGTGAAGCGGCGCATCAGCCAATCGGCGCGCGAGTGGGTCGCATCCCCTTGCCTTGCCGCGTCTTTTTTGTGGCGATCGTTTGGTCCGCGTCGCGCGGATCGGTGCCTCGGCTGGACCGGTCGGCGGGCTCGTTCCCACCGTGAACAGTGGGGAGAGCCGACGAAACCCTCTGGGTATTGACCGCCCTCGCCCTCCCGCCGCGGTGCGAAAGCGCCTAGATTGGGGGTCCCGCTACGCCCCGAGTCGCCCCGTCCCATGCCCGTCCGTCAGCTTCCCGAACAGATCGTCAACCGCATCGCCGCAGGCGAAGTGGTCGAGCGTCCGGCGAGCGTGGTCAAGGAGCTCGTGGAGAACGCCATCGACGCCGGCGCCAGCCGGATCGACATCTTCACCGATGGCGGCGGTAGACGGCGGATCGGCATCACCGACGACGGCAGCGGCATGAGCCATGGCGATCTGGCGCTCGCGGTCGATCGCCACGCCACCTCCAAGCTCGACGACGAGGATCTGCTCGCGATCCGGACGCTGGGGTTTCGCGGCGAGGCGCTGCCCTCGATTGGCGCGGTGGCAAAACTCGGCATCACCACGCGCCGTGCCGGTGAGCCGCACGCCTGGTCGCTGTCGGTCGAAGGCGGGGTGAAATCCGCGATCATGCCGGCGGCGCTCTCACAAGGCACCCGCGTCGAGGTCAGCGATCTCTTTTACGCGACGCCGGCGCGGCTGAAATTTCTCAAGACCGACCGCACCGAGGCGGAAGCGATCCGCGAGGTGGTGCGGCGTCTCGCCATGGCGCGGCCCGATATCGCCTTTACGCTGGCCGGCGAGGAGCGCGCGCCCGTCACCTGGGCCGCGGCGCTGCCGGGCAGCGCCGGCCGGCTGACGCGGCTCGGCGACATCCTGGGCTCCGATTTTCGATCCAGCGCGATCGAAGTGCGGGCCGAACGCGAGGGCGTCGTGGTCGAAGGCTTTGCGGCCGCGCCCTCGCTGACGCGCGCCAACGCGCTCGGGCAATATCTGTTCGTCAACGGCCGCCCCGTGCGCGACAAGCTCATTATCGGCGCGGTGCGCGCCGCCTATTCCGATTATCTGCCGCGCGATCGCCATCCGGTCGTGGCGCTGTTCGTGACGCTCGATTCCTCCGAGGTCGACGCCAATGTGCATCCGGCCAAGACCGAAGTGCGGTTCCGCAATGCAGGGTTGGTGCGGGCATTGATCGTGCATGCGCTGAAGGAAGGCCTTGCCCGCGAAGGCAGGCGCACTGCCGCCAACAGCGACGGCGCCGCGCTCGCCTCGTTCCGCCCGTCGTTCGCGCCGCGCGCCAATTGGGACTGGCGCCGCTCGCCAGCTTATCCGGTCGGACCCATGCCCGCGTTCGAAGGTTCGGCGGCGACCGCCTTCGCCGAGCCGGGACAGGCCGCGTTCGATGTCGGGACGCCCACCGCCGACGTGCGTTTCGAGGAAGCCGCCCCCGCCGACCTGCTCGATCGGCCGCTTGGAGCTGCGCGGACGCAGATCCACGAGACCTATATCGTGTCGCAGACCCGCGACGGCCTGATCGTGGTGGACCAGCACGCCGCGCATGAGCGCATCGTCTATGAGCGACTGAAGGCCTCGCTGGCGAAGAACGGCGTGCAGCGGCAGATTTTGCTGATTCCCGAGATCGTCGA
>JBAUUA010000555.1:0-4337 GCA_049582465.1 Bradyrhizobium sp.
CGCTGATATGGCCTTCGAGTTTGCCGAAATCGCCGAAATAGGAGGAGATGCGATCGCCTATTCTGCCAATCACGGGCACGGCGACCATCATCCGGAACGGCGACACGCGGCTGGTGCGGCACGCGAAGGTGCGTGGCTTTCCCTGCGAATCGAACCAGTTCGCGAGCGTATAATGGCCGCCGACGGCGACGTTGACTGCCTGTTGACCAAGAAACTCCTTAACGGACACGGCTCGATCCCTCTGTAGCCCCGGTAGATCCCTCTGGTAGCCCGGTAGATATGTCCAATGTGAATAAGCTTTTCGACGACTAAATGCGAAAGGCACCCTTCTTCACGGTTATCAACGGTATTCAGAATTGCCTTCAATTCGAAATGAATTGGAAACCAGTTCGGGATGAACCCATCGCCCGTCTGCCGCGACCAACGTCCGGGAAAAAGCCGGGGCTGTGGATGGCCAATTTCTTTCAATGGATCGGTTTGGCGTTCGGCCTCGGCGTCGTCGGCCTCGGCGTATTCGGCTTCTATCGCGGCCTGTCGCTGCCCCCGAACAGCCCCGAACACCGCGCCCACGGCAAGGGCGATAGCTGGCGCATATAGTGAGGTGGCGCGGTGACGAACCAGTGCGCGGCTGATCAAAACCCGCCGGCGCTGAAACGGAACGGTTGCACCACGTCGTAGGCGGCTTTGGTGAGCGGGACCGCGTAGTCGACCGTCAGGTTTCCGAACGGCGAGGCCCAGGTCAGACCGGCGCCGACCGAGGAGCGCACCACGTTGCTGTTGGCGAGCTGCATCGATTGGGTGGAGCCCGGAAACGTGGTCGGCCCGTTGTAGCGGAACACGCTGCCAGCATCGACGAATCCCGTCGCCTTGAGGCCGTACTCCTGCGGCACGCCGGGGATCGCGCTCTGCAGTTCTGCCGTCGTGGCCCAGTACATGCTGCCGCCGACATTATCCATGGTGGTGCCGGGTGTGAGGTCGCGCGGCCCAAAACCGTTGGGCGCAAATCCCCGCACCATGGTGGGGCCGCCGAAGAAGCTGTTGAGTAGCGGCACCTGCTGGCCGCCCCAGCCGGTGATGTAGCCGCCTTGCCCGCGCACGAGCGCGGTCACGTCGTCGTTGATCGGATGATAATAGCGCAGGTCTTCGCTGGTACGCAGGAACTTCACATCGCCACCGAGGCCGGCGAGATCCTGACTGAGCTGCGAATTGAATCCGCTCGTCGGACTCTTTGGATTGTCGAGGGTGTTGTAGGTGACGGTGCTGCCGACGGCGGAAACCCATTGCGGCCCGGCCAAAGCGGCCTGCAGCACCGGCAGCGACGGCGCCGCCGCGGTCGAGGTCGGATCGAAGGTGACGTTCTGGTTATAGATCGAATAGCGATACTGCACTCCGATCTCTTCGGTGATCGGCGTGCCCAGTTGCAGGTTCGCGCCATAGATGTCGCTGCCGTAGGACTGATAGGGGCTCGCCTGGTTTTGCCGGCCGTAGAGTTCGATGCCGGCAGCGACCCGGGTGCCGAGGAAATAGGGCTCCGATGCCGACAGATCGATGCCGCGTGCGTACTGGCCGTAGGTCACGGTGCCGTTGGCCGACACGCCGGTGCCGAGGAAATTGCGATCGCCGAGCTTGACCTCGGCGAGCAGGCCGTCGACCGTCGAGTAACCGCCGGCAATGTTGAACTCGCCGGTCGACTGCTCCTCCACGTCGACATCGAGCACGACCCGGTCCGACGTCGAGCCCGGCTTGCGCGTGATCTTGACCGTCTTGAAGTAGTTCAGGTTCTTCAGCCGCCGCTCGGCGCGATCGATCAGCGTCTTGTTGTAGGCATCGCCTTCGGCGATGTCGAATTCGCGCCGGATCACATAGCCCTTGGTGCGGGTATTGCTGTGGATATCGATGCGCTCGACATAGGTCCGCGGCCCCTGATCGATGGTGAAAGCGACATCGATCCGTCGTGCCGCCGCGTCGCGGGTGATGCGCGGCGTAGCCTGCGCGAAGGGAAAGCCGAGCTTCGAGAGCTCGGCGGCCAGCAGGTCAGTGGTCTTGTCGAGCGCGCGGCCGTCGAATACCGCGCCCGGCCGCGCCACCAGCTCGCGGCGGAGCTTCTCGCTATCCACCCCCGGCACGTTGCAGGCGAGGCTGATGTCGCCGAAATGATAGAGCGGGCCCTCGTCGATCGCAAACGTCAGCGTAAAGCCGTGCAGCGCCGGATCGTACTCCGCCTTGGCCGAGGTCACGCTGGCATCGGCATAGCCCTTGCTGCGGTAGTATGTCCGCAGCGCCTCGCGATCGCCGGCGACGCGGTCGGGATCGTACTCGTCGCCGCCGGTCAGGAAGCTCAGCAGGTTGGTGGCGGACGTCCTGATCACGGCGGCGAGCTGCCGCTTGCCGAACACCGTGTTGCCCACGAAATCGATCCGCCGCACCGTGGTCTTTTGCCCCTCCGTCACCTCATAGACGAGATCGACGCGGTCGTTGCCGTGATCGATGATCTTGGGTACCACGCCGACATCGTCGCGGCCGGCATGGCGATAGGCTTCCATGATGCGGCCGACGTCGGACTGGACCATGGCGCGCTGCAGCGTGCCGCGCGGCTTGGATTCGACGATCGCGTCGAGCTCCTTGTCCTTGATCTTCTTGTTGCCTTCGAACGCCACGCGGTCGAGCACCGGCGCTTCATGGAGATGCACGACCAGCCGCTCGCCGGCGCGCTCGATCGTGACATTGTCGAACAGGCCGGTTCCCAACAGCGCCTTCAGCCCCGCATCGCGCGCGGCCTCATCGAAGCGGCCGTCGGGCGCGGCGTGAAAGTAGGAACGCACGGTCTCGGCGTCGATCCGGCGGTTGCCCTGGACCTCGATGGCCTCGGCCGCGATGGCTTGCGCCGAAAAAAGCCCGAGCGCGGCGATCAAGAGCGTAGCCGCTGCGAAGCCCCGGCGGCACCGCACGTCCGGCGCCCTGTCATCCGTCATCGTCCCTGCCTGTGTCCCATTGGACAGGGGGCGATCGAAATGCCGGCGCGGGGCGAAAGAATGACTGGGATAAGGTGAGTTGCAGGCTTAAGCGTTAACTGTTTGCCATAATTTCGACGCAGCTGCGAACCGCGCTTTCCCGAAAATGTCGTAGAGCCGCTTCAAATGCTCCCTAGCCATAGCCGCCAAAACGCTCGCGGCTTGCCACGCCTTGTCGGCCCGCGAGCGCGCCTTCCGGGAGCACCCTATGCGCTACGCAGCTTTCATCACCACCGTGCTTCTGCTGGTCGCACCGGCGAGCGCGGCGGTCACGCCGGAAATCGATCCGCGCGCTTCGCTCAACGTGGTCCAGCAATGGATCTATAATTACCGCGCCAAGCCGGATTACGCCCATGTGCCGGCGGCCGTTCGCGTGCTGTTTCACGCGCAGACGTTCAAGGAGCCGGAGAATTCCGGCATCTATCTCGGCTTCATCGCCGGCGCGATCGGATCGAACCCGGCCAAAGCCGAGCAGCTCGTCAACAGCTTCTTTCCGGTGGCGCCCGAGGATGAGTGGGTGATCGTCCGCGCCATCGCCTATTCCGGCCTGCCGGATTGGCGCAGTCTGTTGCGCAAGGTCGCGCCGAAGATGCCCGGACGCAAGGTGATGATCGACGCCTATCTCGAGAGCAAGCTGCCGACGCTCGCCAACATCCCGCTGGAGGAGACGAAGCCCGGCATGCTCGCCAAATTGCGCGGGGTTTTCACGACAAACCCATTCGCCAAGGATGACAAGAACAAGACGGTGAGGATGGTCCAGACCTTCGCCAGCAATCAGGACCTGCTGGACACCCTATGGGGATATTACTTCGCCACCGGCTCGCATCTGCCGATCCTGCGGATCATGGAGATGCTGCCCTGGAGCAAGAGCCGCGACACCGTCGACAAGCTGACGGTCGGCAGCATGGCGCGCTATACGCTGGCGAGCTACGCGGTCCGCGATGCCGGATTGCGCGAGTTTCTCAGGAGCGAGCTTGCGACCCAGCCGGAAGCGGTCAAGGTGCCGCTGACGGAAGTGGTCGAGGCCGCCGACACCGTGCAGCTCGGCGCGGTGCGCAAGGATGCGCTCGCGGCGGTGGAAGAGCTCAAGACCAAGGGTTCGGATTCCCGTCGCAACCTCGACTTCTGGGGCCAGGTCGGCGTCGGCGCGGTCGCGCTCGGCTGCGTCTCGGCGGCGGCGCTCGGCCAGGTCGCGGTCGGCATCCCCTGCGTGATCGGCGGCTCGGCCTCGCAGGGCCTGCTGTCGTTCTGGGAAAAGCAGCAGTGAGTTGAGGATTTGCTTCCCTGCCTGTCGGGGCGCGCGGTCCCCGCGCCCCGATGCCCCGC
>JBAUUA010000556.1:0-1551 GCA_049582465.1 Bradyrhizobium sp.
TCAGCCAGCACGAGATCGTCGGGGCCGCAATATTGCGAGCAGAGAATGGCTTTCATGGACACACCTGGTTTTCGGACGCACTGTCGAGGCTGGGATGCTTCATGCCGGATTTGCAGCCGGGCTACAATCTGATTCGAAAATCAGGGAAGGCGTGTCATTCCGGGGCGCGCAATTAGCGGCAACCCGGAAGGGAACGGCAACGGGTAGGGAATGAAACGATGTTTGAAAAAGGCCTGCTCAAGGGAAAGCGGATATTGATCACCGGCGGTGGTTCCGGGCTGGGGGCCGCGATGGGACGCCGTTTCCTCGAGCTTGGCGCCGAACTGATCATCTGCGGCCGCCGGCTCGAATTGCTGGAGGCGGCAGCGAGCGGGATGCGCGACGATCCCGGCGGCAAGGTGACCGCGATCCGCTGCGACATTCGCGATGGCGCCAATGTCGAGGCCATGCTGGATGAGATCTGGCGCGTCGCGCCGCTCGACGTGCTGGTCAACAACGCGGCCGCCACCTTCATCGCGCAGACCGAGCATCTGTCGTTTCGCGCAGCCGACGCGATCCTCGCGCCGACGCTGCATGGCGCGATGTATTGCACGCTCGGCGCCGGCAAGCGCTGGATTGATCGACGGCACAAGGGCGTGGTGCTGAGCATCCTCTCGACCTCGACCATCACCGGCCGCGCCTTCACCGTCCCTTCCGCGATGGCGAAGTCGGCTATTCTCGCGATGACCCGGAGCCTCGCCGTGGAATGGGGGCCGAAGGGCATCCGGACCGTGGCGATCGCACCCGGCGCGTTTCCGACTCCCGGCGCATCCGGTCAGCTTCGCCCCGAGGGCCGTGACGGCAACTGGGCTTCGAGGAATCCGCTCGGGCGCGTCGGCGAGCATCGCGAACTTGCCGATTTGGCGAGTTTCCTGATTTCGGACTCCGCCGGCTACATCAATGGCGAGATGGTGGTGCAGGACGGCGGCGCGCACCTGCGCGGTTCCGGCGCGGAAGACTTGCTGCAATGGACCGAGGCGCAATGGGAGAATCAGCGCGCGGCGCGAACCAAGGCTTGAGCGTGCGCGACGGAGTTCGCGAGCGTTCGTGACTGCCTTTCCAAAAAAGTATTTCCCGGCTATCCACCATCGGTATGACGAGACGGTGTCGGAGCCATCTTCCAGTCACAATATTGAGGGAACCAGATTCGGTGATGTCCGTGCGGCGAATCCTGACAGCTCTGATGGCGATTGGCGTGGTGTGCGGGGCGGCAAGCCTTGCGCAGGCGCAGAGCGCATCGCCGAAAGCCGCAAAGGGTGCAGCAGCAGCCAAGCCGGCTCCCTCAAAGCCGGAAGTTGCAAAACCCGAGACCAGGCCGACGGCCGCCGTCACCGGCGGCGCGGAACCGACGCTGATCGGTCAGTACGGCATCTGGGGCGCCTATACCGCAACGCCCAATGGCAAGAAGGTGTGCTTTGCGCTGGCAAAGCCGTCATCGTCGAAAACCAATCCGCCGAATCGGCCGCGTGACCCGGCCTATGCGTTCGTTTCCACGCGTCCGGCGGAGAAAGT
>JBAUUA010000557.1:0-3468 GCA_049582465.1 Bradyrhizobium sp.
GGTCAAGGTCGATCTCGATTCCGCCGCCGCAACCGCCGCGGCGGCCGCTACAGCTGCGGGAGCCGCTACCGCGAACGCCGCCGGGGCCACGCCAGGAAAAACCCCTGCTCAAGCCGCAACAGTCGCACCCGTCGCCACGCCCGCCAAGCAGCCGGTCACCCAGACCCCGGCGACGGACGAAGGATTGACTGCGGCGGTGACCGTGACGGCGCCGGTTGCGCCGAAAGCCACGCAGCCCAAGACGCCCGGCGCAACGCCGGCGAAGACCACGATATCGGGCACCACGGACAGCAATTCGGCCAAACCGGATTCGTCCGCGACCGACACGCCCGTGCCGGCATTACAGCCCAATGCCGTCCAGGCAACCACCACCGCCAGGCAGCCAGCCGGCAATGACGGTGCCGACGCCGCGAAGGTCGAGGCTGCCGCCAATGCGCCGGCAGCGGCCGCGCCCACGGCCCGCGATCATACGCCGGTCACCGCGACCGCCGATGCGACGGCCAACGTGGCGGATGCCGGGACCCAGACCGGCACGATCCAGCCGCAGCTTCCTACCGCGGCGGCGACGGTTGCTCCCGCGGCAGCCCTGAACGTCACCGCCGCAACCAATGCACCGGTACCGTTGAGCGGGCTCGCACTCGAGATCGCCGCCTCGGCCAAGAGCGGCAAGAGCCGTTTCGAGATCCGGCTCGATCCTGCCGACCTTGGCCGCATCGACGTTCGCATCGATGTCGATCGCAACGGCCAGGTGACCTCGCATTTGACGGTGGAAAAGCCGGAAACGCTGTCGATGCTGCGCCAGGACGCACCCCAACTGCAGCGCGCGCTCGACGATGCCGGGTTCAAGACCGGCGATAGCGGCCTGCAATTCAGCCTGCGCGACCAGTCCTCTTCCGGGCAGAACAACGGCAACGAAACCGGACGCAACGCGCAGCGCCTCGTGATCAGCGAAGACGATACGATCCCGGCTACGGTAGCGGGTCGAACCTACGGACGCGTGCTCGGCTCGAGCAGCGGCGTCGACATCAGGGTTTGAGGAGACTGACATGACAACACCAGCAGTCAACACGGCGAGCCCGGTCGTTTCGGGAACAACACAGCCGTCGAGTACGTCTTCATCCTCCTCGGGATCCTTGAACTCGACGGCCGGCAGCACGCTCGCCGGAAACTTTCAGACGTTTCTGACGCTGCTGACGACGCAATTGCAGAACCAGAATCCGCTCGATCCGCTGGACACCAACCAGTTCACCCAGCAGCTCGTGCAATTCGCCAGCGTCGAGCAGCAGCTCAAGACCAACGATCAGCTGACCACGCTGGTATCGCTGCAGCAGACCGCACAATCGACGCAGGCGCTGACATTCGTCGGCAAGACCGCGGTGGTCGACGGCTCCACGGCGGCCCTCTCCAGCGGTTCGGCCACCTGGGATCTGAGCTTCCCGAAGGATTCCAACCTCAGCGTTTCGATCACGAGCAGCACCGGACAGACTGTCTTCTCCGGCAACTATACGGTCAAGGCCGGCGACAATCAGCCCTTTGTCTGGGACGGCAAAGGCACTGACGGCACGCAGTGGCCGGACGGCCAGTACAAGATGACTGCTACCGCCGCCGACAGCTCGGGCAATTCCGTGGCGGTTACCACCGCGATCCAGGGCGTGGTCAGTTCGGTGGACCTCACCCAAACGCCGCCTTTGCTCTCGATCAACGGCCAGACCTATACGGTCAGCCAGATCAAGGCCATCACCAGCTGACCGGTTTCAGCCGGAAGATGAGATCATGATCCGATTCCAGGCGATCGGATCACGGATCTCGGCCTACACGGACGCCGCGACCGGCATTCCCGCGACCTTCTTCAAGCGCGCGTCGCGAACCGGCACAGCAGGTCGTCGAAATAGGCGCATCGCGCCGTTTTCGCATTCCGCCTCTTTGACTCTATCTCTCGGCTTGGCCAGGCGCCTTTTTGCTCCGGTTCGGCTTCGCGCGGGATGAAGCCGTCAACCACGGGCTCACCTTGAATGGCCTGCAGCGGGATGCCCTTCGGCGCGACTTCAGCGTCGGGAATGCCGACGGCTTCGAACGTTCCTGCAATCCTCGACGGCAAAATAACGTTAATGACCATTAAGATTTTAGCAATTGAGATGGCCGGACGGGTGGAAATTACGACGATTCCAAGGAGATTCGCATTGGAGGCTTGGGCTTAGGCAAATTTTAAGCCGCGAGGCGTAGGTTGTTACGGTGAGTTCAGTGGTTGAGAGTTTGTGAGTACGCCATGACAGAACCCCATCGCCCGAGGGTAAAATACGTCATCGGGCCTGACGGCAGTCCGTTAACAATCGCGGATTTGCCCGCGCCCGGGACCAAACGGTGGGTTATTCGCCGTAAAGCCGAAGTCGTTGCCGCAGTGCGCGGCGGCCTGCTCTCCCTCGAGGAAGCCTGCAGCCGTTACACGCTGACCGTCGACGAATTCCTTTCCTGGCAGTTTTCCATCGATCAGCACGGCCTTGCCGGACTGCGCACCACCCGCATCCAGCAATATCGCCAGTAAACCCTCCCTTAAACCTGGTATTTGATCCAAATCGGCTTCGTTCCGCGAAGCCGATTTTTTTCATGTTCAAGTTTTCGCCCAGGCCCTTAATCTTCGTTAACCATATCGAAACCATCCCATAGGCAATAATTGCCCAGTCGGCTCTTGGGGCCGAATCTCAGGGGCGGTTGGTGCAGGGTCTCGTAAGCTTCCTAAAGGGTCTGGGTGCGTCGCGGTTGATGGCGATGGTCGCGGTGACAGCCGCGCTGATCAGCTTCTTCGGCTTTGTCATCATGCGCGTCACCACGCCACAGATGACCACCCTATTTACCGACCTCAGATTCGAGGACTCCTCGGCCATCATCAAGGACCTGGACCGCCAGGCCATTCCCTACGAGCTGCGCAACGACGGCGCCGTGATCATGGTGCCGAAGGACAAGGTCACCAGGCTGCGCATGAAGCTCGCGGAGGGCGGCCTGCCCAAGGGCGGCGGCGTCGGCTACGAGATCTTCGACAAATCCGACGCGCTGGGCACCACCAGCTTCGTCCAGAACATCAATCATTTGCGCGCGCTGGAGGGCGAACTGGCCCGTACCATCCGCGCCATCGACCGCGTGCAGGCGGCCAGGGTTCATCTGGTGCTGCCCGAACGGCCGCTGTTTTCGCGCGAGACCCCCGAGCCGTCGGCCTCGATCGTCGTCCGGGTGCGCGGTGCGCTCGAACCCCAGCAGATCAGGGCCATCCGTCACCTGGTCGCCTCCGCCGTCAACGGCCTGAAGCCGCAGCGGGTCTCGATCGTCGACGAGGCCGGACAATTGCTCGCCGATGGCGCCGGTTCCGCGACCGATGTCGACAACACCATCGCCGACGAGCGCCGCGCCGGCTTCGAGAAGCGGATGCGCAACGAAGTCGAGGCTATCGTGTCCTCGGTGGTCGGCTCGGGCCGC
>JBAUUA010000558.1:0-9872 GCA_049582465.1 Bradyrhizobium sp.
CTGCTCGGCTGCATCACCGCGCTCGGCGGCGGAACCATCCGCGATGTCCTGCTCGGGCATTATCCGCTGGTTTGGGTGCAAAACCCGTCCTTTCTTGCGCTGACGGCGGGCGCGGCCTTCGTGACCATCCTGATTGCCCGCGCGGTGCATCGCCTCAGTCTGGCGTTTCTCGTCCTCGACGCAATCGGGCTCGTGGTCTTCACCATGGCCGGCTGCGACGTCGCTTGGCAGGCGGGTACGTCGCTGCCGATCGTGATCGTGTCGGGAATGATCACCGGCTGCGCCGGCGGCGTGCTGCGCGACATCCTCTGCAACGACGTGCCACTGTTGTTTCGCGCTGAGCTTTACGCCAGCGTTTCCGCCGTCACCGGTCTTTTCTATGCCACCGCGTTCGGCCTGAAGCTGAACAATGAGGCCTGGACCGCGCTGACTTTCGTTCTCGGCCTGTCGTTTCGGCTGCTGGCGATCCGCTACAAATGGGAAATGCCGAAATTCGTCTTCAACGAGGACAGCCGCTAAGCGAGTTGTGCGCTGGCCGCGCGAATGAGCGGGCTCGCGCCCATCGCTATTTCCGCGCCTTCGCCACCTCCGCCGCGCTTACCAGCGGCGCCGCGTTGCCCCAGGAATTCCGGATGTAATTGGTGACGTCGGCGATCTGCTGATCCGACATCTGCCTGGCGTATCCCGGCATCGATCCGGCGTTGGGCGCGCGCTGTGTCGTCACCGTCTGCGCGCCATCGAGGATGATGCGAAGCGTGCTTGCGGGATCGGCGGACTGCAGGTTGGTATTGCCGGGCAGCGGCGGATAAATCCGCGGGGCGCCGCCGCCGTCGGCTTCGTGGCAGGAGATGCAGGCGCGGTCGTAGAGCGCCTTGCCCGCGCTCATCTCCGCAAATGGCGGCGCGGCAGTCGCCGGTTCGGGCGCACCCGCCGGCAGGTCCTTCAGGTAGACCGCGATGGCGCGGAGGTCGGCGTCGCTCATTTTCGAGGTCGAGTGGATCACGACGTCAGCCATCGGCCCGTCGGCGTGGCTCTTGCCGTTGCGCCCGCTCGCCAGGTATTCGACGATGTCGTCCGCGCTCCACGATTTCAGCCCGCTGCGGGCAGCATTGTCGAGGCGCGGGGCGAACCAGCCGTCGACCGGTCCGCCGCCGAAAGCCTGGCCGCGCCTGTCGGCGATGAAGATGTTCTTGGGCGAATGGCATGCGCCGCAATGCGCGACGCCCCTGACCAGATAACCGCCGCGATTCCATTGCGCGCTTTTCTGCTGGTCCGGCTCGAAGATGCCGGGCCGGAAGAACAGGTAATCCCACAGCCGCATCACCACGCGGTAGTTCAGCGGCCAGCGCAGTTCCGTTGCCGGGTGCGTGCTGCTGACGGGGGTGAGCGTCGCGAGATAGGCACGGATCGCCAGCAGGTCCTGGCGGGTGAGTTTGGTGAAATAGGGATAGGGGAATGCCGGGTAATAGCGCGAGCCGTCGGGCGCCAGGCCGTGACGGAACGCGCGGACAAAATCCTCCTCGCTCCAGGCGCCCAGTCCGGTTTCGCGATCGGGCGTCAGATTTGGCGAATAGATCGCGCCGAGCGGGGTGTCGACGCGCTTTCCCCCGGCGAACGGTTTTGCCGGATCGGCAGTGTGGCAACTGGCGCAATTGCCGGTGATGGCGAGCGCGTTGCCGCGCGCGATGGTTTCTTCCGAGGGCTCGGCTTGCGCCTGGCCAAGGCCTAATCCAAGCCCGAATCCAAGGCTGAATGCAGTGCACAAAAGTGCGATCCCGAGAATCACCCGCAAGGCGCAATGTCGTTCCGGCACCGGTCTGTCTCCGAGTTCCGCGCAGTATAGCGCGAAAATGCGACGCTGCGCCTCAGGTCGTTTCGTCGCCGACGCCCATGGCGACACAAAGCGAAATGGGCGGTGGCGCTTTCGGGCATGAAATTGCGATTGGGGCACGCGACCCGGCCTTCCCGAGATTTGTGATGCGCCGGCCGCGAAAATCGACATAGACTGCCGCATATGGATTAGGCGCGGCCCTTTGAGCCTTGTTCTAACGGGTTGAATGGCTAGGTAAAAAACAGCCCGCACGGCGAACGGTCGTGCGAGGGCACAAGAGGGCGGCAAAGAGGGCGGAATGGGAATCAACCAGGGTCCGATCAGTCTCGACCAGAAATACACCCAGGGCTCAGGTCACGTCTTCCTGACCGGGATCCAGGCGCTGGTACGCCTGCCGATGGCCCAGATCCGGCGCGACCGCGCCGCCGGGCTGAACACTGCGGGCTTCATCAGCGGCTATCGCGGCTCGCCGCTCGGGGGGTACGACCAGCAACTCTTCGCCGCCCGAAAACACCTCGAACAGTACAACGTCAAGTTCCAGCCCGGCGTCAACGAGGACCTCGCGGCCACCGCGATCTGGGGCTCGCAGCAGCTCAACCTATCCCCCGGCGCCAAGCACGATGGCGTGGTCGGCATCTGGTACGGCAAGGGCCCCGGCGTCGACCGCTGCGGCGACGTCTTCCGCCACGGCAACGCCGCGGGCTCGGCGAAGAACGGTGGCGTGCTGTGCCTTGCCGGCGACGACCATGGCGCCAAATCCTCTACCGTGCCGCACCAGTCGGACCACGCCTTCATCTCGGCGCTGATGCCCTATCTCTATCCCTCCAGCATCCACGAAATGATCGAGATGGGTCTGCTGGGGATCGCGATGTCGCGCTATTCCGGCTGCTGGGTCGGCATGAAGGTGATCACCGAGACCGTGGAGACCACGGCCGAGATTGATCTCACCGACGAGATGAAGCCCTTCATCATTCCGGCCGATTTCGAGATGCCGCCCGGCGGCCTCAATCTGCGCTGGCCCGATGACCGCTACGACCAGGACCGCCGCTTGCAGGACTACAAGGGCTTTGCCGCGATCGCCTTTGCCCGCGCCAACAAGGTCAACCGCATCACCATGGATTCGCCGAACGCGCGTTTCGGCATCATGGCCTCCGGCAAGAGCTACGAGGACATCCGGCAGGCGCTGCGCGAATTGGGCGTCACGCCCGAAGTCGCCGCCAAGATCGGCCTGCGGCTTTACAAGATCGGCATGCCCTGGCCGCTGGAGCCGCAGGGCGTGCGCGAATTCGCGGTCGGCCTCGAAGAGATCATGATCATCGAGGAACGCCGCGAGATCGTCGAAAACCAGGTGAAGCAGGAACTGTTCAACTGGCGCGATGACGTCCGCCCGCGCATCGTCGGCAAGATGGACGAGCATGACAAGCGCTTCCTTCCGTTTGCCGAGGAACTCAGCGTCGCCTCATTGGCAAGCTCGCTTACCGAGCGGCTGCTGCGGCTCAACCTCAATCCCGAAATCGCGGCGATGCTGCGCGCCAAGGCCGACTGGTTCAACGGCCGCCAGGCCACCCAGATGCAGGCGGTGGCGCCGATCACCCGCACGCCGTATTTCTGCTCGGGCTGTCCGCACAACACCTCGACCAAGGTGCCGGAAGGCAGCCGCGCCTTCGCCGGAATCGGCTGCCACTTCATGGCGCTGTGGATGAACCGCAGCACCGAAACGTTCACGCATATGGGCGGCGAGGGCGTGCCGTGGGTTGGCGTGGCGCCCTTCACCAAGGAAGAGCACGTGTTCGCCAATCTCGGCGACGGCACCTATTTCCATTCGGGAAGCCTCGCGATCCGCCAAGCGGTCGCTTCCAAGGCCAACATCACCTACAAGATCCTTTACAACGACGCGACCGCGATGACCGGCGGCCAGCATGTCGACGGCGAATTGTCGCCGCAGCAGATCACCTTCCAGCTGCACTCCGAGGGCATCCGCGACATCTATCTCGTGTCGGAAAATCCCGACGCCTATCCTGCTGCCGACATCGCGCCGGGCACCAAGACCGCGCATCGCGACCAGCTCGACGAGGTCCAGAAGACGCTGCGCCAGGTGAAGGGCGCTTCCGCAATCGTCTTCGTGCAGACCTGCGCGGCCGAAAAGCGCCGCCGCCGCAAGCGGGGGACGCTGGAAGATCCGCAGCGCCGCGTCATCATCAATCCGGCGATCTGCGAAGGCTGCGGCGATTGCTCGGTGCAGTCGAACTGCATCTCGGTCGAGCCGCTGGAGACCGAGATGGGCCGCAAGCGCGCCATCAACCAGTCGACCTGCAACAAGGATTATTCCTGCGTCAAGGGATTCTGCCCGTCCTTCGTCACCGTGGACGGCGGCAAGCTGCGCCGCCGCGCGCCGGCCGATCTCGGCAATATCGGCGATCTGCCGGAGCCGGCCTCGAGGCCGTCGCTGGACCGGCCCTATAACGTCGCCGTCGGCGGCGTCGGCGGCACCGGCGTTTTGACCATCGGCGCGCTGCTCGGCATGGCCGCGCATATCGAAGGCAAGGCCAGCATGATCCTGGACATGTCGGGTCTGGCGCAAAAGGGCGGCGCGGTGCTGAGCCATGTGCGGCTGTCCGAGCATACCGCCGACGTCACCTGTTCGCGCATCGTCACCGGCACCGCCGATCTCGTGATCGCCGCCGATGAAGTGGTGGCGGCGGCCAAGGAAACCATGACGCTCTGCGAATCCAGCCGCACCTATGGCGTCATCAACAGCCACGTTATTCCGACCGCCGATTTCATCCTCAACCGCGATTTCAATTTCCAGAGCCGCAAGGTCAATCACGTGCTGGAAACGGCGTTGCGCAAGGATTCATCGTTCCTCGATTTCACCCGACCCGCCGAAGTGCTGCTCGGCGACTCCATCGCCACCAACATGATGATGATGGGCTACGCCTATCAGAAGGGCCTGTTGCCGCTGTCGGCGGCCGCGATCGAGCAGGCGATCGAGGTCAACGGCGTGGCGATCAAGATGAACACGCAGGCGTTCCGGCTCGGGCGTCTCGCGGCGGCCGATCCGGCGCGGCTTCTGACCATGATGAAGGGCCAGGACGAGACGGTTGCGCCGAAAACGCTCGACGCGATGTCGCTCGACGAGATCATCGCCCACCGCGGTGCGTTCTTGACGGATTATCAGGACGCAAAGCTCGCCGACCGCTACCGCAAGCTGGTGGCGCAAGTGCGTGACGCCGCGCTCAATGGCGGCTTCGGCGAGGAACTGCCGCGCGCGGTCGCGATCAACTACGCAAAGCTGCTCGCCTACAAGGACGAGTACGAGGTGGCGCGGCTTTACACCGACGGCCGTTTCGAAAAGCAACTCCGCGATCAGTTCGACGGCGACTTCAAGATCAAGTTCAACCTGGCGCCGCCGATCATGGCCGGCGGCATGGATGCGCTGGGACGGCCGAAGAAGCGCGCGTTCGGCCCCTGGCTGATGCCGGTGTTCCGGCTGCTGGCGAAAATGCGCCATCTGCGCGGCACAGCCTTCGACATCTTCGCTCAGACGCCCCATCGCCGGCTCGAGCGCGACCTGATCGCCGGCTACGAGAAGGACGTCGCCCACGTGCTGACCGTGCTGTCGCCGCTGACGCTGGATACGGTGATTGAAATTCTCTCGCTGCCCGACCGCATCCGCGGCTTCGGACCGGTGAAGGAGAAATCGATCGAGGACGCCAAGGCGCGCTACGCGCAGCTCGCCGCCGACCTCGCCAACCCGCCGCCGGCGCCGCGCCAGATCGCGGCCGAGTAGAGCGAACTTTCGCGACATCGTCGTCCCGGCCTTGAGAGCCGGGACCACGCTGACATCGCTCCTGTGAAGCTATCTTCGTCCTCATCCTGAGGAGCTTGCGAAGCAAGCGTCTCGAAGGTCAGCGATCAATTGAGGCGCGGCACAGCGTGCCTGGGCGCGCACTCATAAACCGAGCTTGATTGGGGCAGCCTTATCGATGTCCGCTCTGCCCCGATAGCGACCAAATCCTGCGTCGCAGCGAAATGCCGCAATGTGCCAAAACCGGACTCGTACAGCGCAGCAATTGCATCCTCATTTTGGCGGGATGCGCGACCAGTGTCAAAAGTACCTGCGCTTCAGCAACGTTGTCCGGTGCAGACCTCATGAAAATCGTGGCCCTACCAAGACGGCGAGAGCCGTTCTTCCAGTCGCGACCGTGATCACGGTTCGTTTGCCCAGCCGCGCGATCATCGTCAGGTCATTAGACTCGCAGCCAAAGTGGACATCGCACTCAGCATAGAGGCCGCCAACTGAGGCGACCTTAATTTCTGATGGCAACAGAAACCTTGCACGACTGAAGCCCGCGAAGCCACCCTTTGATCTCGTGGGATTTCATAGGGTCTTCAAGTGCGCCCACTGAAGGATGAGACGGCACTGCATTCGGGCACCCGGCACACTCCGGCGACCAAAACGCGCACCAATTCTCTGCGGGAGATTTAGACAAATGCCTGAAGCAGTTAACCCAAGGTGGCGCGGATACGCCCATACGTCACTCCACTTAACAGGTTGCGACCGGAACTCTTCAGTTTTCCTGCGAGCGACCGCTGTTGCGGGCCGTTTGCAAGCCATGGCATGCGCGGCAGCCAGGACAAGATTCCAGTACCCTCTCGATCGCGAGGCGACGTAGATTGATCGGGTCCTCTTGGCCGTCGGCAGCTAGGGTCAAAATCTTCTCGGCGAGGCATGCCATCAATGAAGGTGTCCGCTTTGCTTCGGGCACCGTCTTTGCAGCATCCGCCAGAACACCCCGCAATACGGCGCGAGGATCAGCTTGCGGCAACTCGAGCTTCGCAGGTGCCATGACTCTACTCCACAGAGGGACGCTACTTAGAAACGATAATTGCCGTTGGGGTTCGCCCGCCTCGCTCTCTAAAAAGGGGCCGTCGAATAGGATAGTTCGACGGCCCCTTCGTTCACAGTATGATTAGGTCATCGAAAACTGGGAGTTTTTGCTATCTCGGTGCGCTTCGCGGAGGCGGGAAGCTTGCCTATTTCCTCTTCTAGCAAGCGGCACAGTACGCCGCGCTTCTCCGCGTCGCTTTCATTTTGCAGCAGCATTTTGTAGTGGGCGATGTTCTGAGTTACGACGAAGCTTTTCATCGCATCAGCCATGTGGTGGATCTCCATTCTCGCGGAGGATTGGTACACCCTGCGATGTGGGAGTTAGAACGATTTTCTAGAACCAGTTTCTGCAAACTTTGCTCAATACCACCCTGCCAAGATTGAGCATTTCGTGCAGGATCTGAGTAACCAGTCATGTTGATCTAGATCAGTCCTGCATCCATTTCCCCATGCAATGAAGTTGGGTCCGGCACGCTGATGTGACGGGGTCCAGGCCGGTTTGCATCATGGATGACCTTCATGAATACCCGCTCAGCCGATCTCCGGTTGTTCGCACTCGCGATCCAGAAGAGATGAGGAATGCGCTCTTTACGGTGTATGGGGCAACTGGATTTGCGGTCGCGAAACCGACCGAGTTTGAAGGTACGGCGAATTACCTGATGTTATCCAACGTCGGGCTTGGCTTTTGTGGATATGGTGCGAAGACAGTCGTTGAATTTCCTGAGAGCGATTTCGCAAGATTGCAAGTCGGCCTCAAGGGTAAGGCGGGCGTTATTCTAGGCGGCACGACGACGATCCCGGTGAATGAGCAGCAGCTAGGCATTACGCCGCCAGGGCAGTCAACAACCCTTATATTTGAACCCGGGTTCGAGCAGCTGATCCTTCGCATCAAAGCTGCGGCGTTGGAGAACGCCTTAACGACCCTACTGGGCGCAAAACCCCGGGGGACGCTGGTGTTTGACCCGACAGCCCCTCCGAAGCAGCCGAGCGCTCAGCTATTGCGCGAGCTGACCATGTTCCTAGCCAACCAGCTAAATTCAACGGCTGCGCAGTTGCCCAAACCGATGCTGCTCGAACTTGAGCAAGCGCTAATCGTCGCGTTCCTCTCGGCTCACCGGCATAACTTCACCGATGTTTTGGAGAGTCCCGCCAAGGAGCCAGCACCGCTCGTGGTCCGCTCGGCGGAAGAATACATAGAAGCAAATTGGGCTCGCGCCATTACCATTGAGGAGCTGGCATCACAAACGAGCACCAGCATCCGCAGCCTCTACGCGGCTTTCGGGAGATATCGCGGATACTCGCCGATGAAATTTGCAAAAGCCGTGCGCCTGCGACATGCGAGGCAGATGCTCCTGGAAGGAAATCCGAGAACTTCCGTCTCCCAAATCGCATTCAAATGCGGCTTCGGTAATCTGGGCCATTTCGCAAGTGATTTCCGGCAAACGTTTGGAGAGCTTCCCTCCGAAGCTTTCGCGCGAGCATTGCGAGCGCGGTAGAGTTCGTACGCATGTGCCGTAGCACCAGAGCGGGCTGGCATCGTACCGCGCGGCCGCAGCTTCTCTCCAGCGTTTCGAGCATAAAAGCGGCCCGCGCGCGCGTCGACAGCAGCGCTCCCATTCCGACTGCATCAACCTTTTCAACGCATCTGCTGCGTTCAGGCTAGGGCCGAGGTCTGCTACCGGCCATCGCGGTCCTAACCGCAGTATGACCACCCGCCAATATGCCCGGCTCGTCTCCGAGTGGATCGGCAGCGTGGGACTGGACTCGAGACTGTTCGGGACGCATTCGTTGCGCCGCACAAAAGCCACCCTGATCTACCGGCGGACGGGCAATCTGAGGGCCGTCCAGCTCTTGCTCGGGCATACCAAGATCGAAAGCACGGTCCGGTATCTCGGCATCGAGATCGATGACGCCCTGGCAATAACGGAACAAGTTGATGTCTGAAATACCCGGGCAGAGCAGACATGTTCTGCCCGTCCCCATAAATTTTCGCGTTTCAGCAATCGTACAGACGCACGCCGACAACGGGATGCCCCTGAATTTTGTCGAGTATCTGTACCGTAGCGCGTTCGAGCAGCCTCGCGTAACTTCGAAGGAAGGTTTCCAGTATTTTGTTCCTGAATCCGACGCCCCGCGATCAGCGAACTGACGCCAACTATTCCCGCCTTCCTTGCTTCCATGTCGGCGTCATAAGCTTGCAACGCCAGCCTCGCGGGAGTTAGGTCGAGCGCTGCGAGTGTGCCATTGGGCAGCACCTCTTGAACCGAGAACGCTGAGTTTCCTAGCCAGCCAACAATTGTGTCCCCTTCAACAACTGCGGAGAGGTATGCGGAAATCACCGCACCTCCCGCTGAACAACGATCTTTGCCTCCAAGCGCTTTGTTCACGCTTATGGGCATCCAGCGGTTGCCTCGCAGCAACAAGTGGCAACCGGCAATGCGCCGGCCCTGACTGGTCATGAGATCCTCGCACTGAGTTTCGACGTGGGCTTGTCGAGCCGACGGGCCACACCATTCGAGCAGCTTGATTGGAAACCTAGCACGAAAGTTATTTCTCGTTGACACTCGGACGGTTGCTGCGCTGGTGCCTTGGGGGCAACCCTCAAGGGCTGCTTGAATGCCGACTTGCGTATTGGGTCAATCTCGACTGAATTTGGGTCTTCCGCATCATGTCCGGTCTACCCCCGATAGCGACCGGATAGCGGACATCCCGGAACGGCAGTTTCGTGCCAATAGGCGACATTTGCCAGCGGCGTCTGATGCGGTCATTCGTCCCCCGATATGCGGGCGTAAGCCAAACAGCTCTGGTTGGCAGGGCAGTCCATCAGGGTGCCGCACTTCTCACAGGTTACGCTAATGGCAGGTACTCCGGTCACGGTGACTGCGTATTTCGCCCCGCAGTCGCATTTATGCGTTCCTGTGAGCCATTCTACAAATTCAGTCATGCTTGGAATACGCGCTGCAGCTTGTGGTCGAACGTAGCGATCTTTCGGGTGAACTGCCAAAGCTCGATATGATGACCGCCAACCAATTGTTCTGCCTTGTTCAGAGCTGCTTTGTCATCCGCGCATTCGAGCTTAACCGAATTTTGACACTCGCCATCTGAGGCAATGATATACGCGCGATATTGCGACATGCTGCTGCTCCTTTG
>JBAUUA010000559.1:0-5163 GCA_049582465.1 Bradyrhizobium sp.
TGCGCGGCGAATTCCCGAGCTACAAGGTCTATGAGGACGACCACGTGCTGGCCTTTCTCGACATCATGCCGCGCTCGCCCGGCCATACGCTGGTGATCCCGAAGGCGCCGGCCCGCAACATCCTCGACATTTCACCCGACGATTACGCCCATGTCGCCCGCGCCGCACACAAGATCGCAGCCGCCGCCATGAAGGCCTTCAAGGCCGACGGCATCACCGTACAGCAATTCAATGAACCCGCCGGCGGACAGGTGGTGTTTCATCTGCACATGCATGTGATGCCCCGCCACGACGGCGTGGCGCTGTTGCCGCCGGCAAGCAAGAAGGAAGACGGCAAGGTGCTGGAGGAGAACGCGGCGAAGCTGAAGGCGGCGCTGAAGTAAAACAGTCGCACTTCTTTCCGGAGGAGCACCTTCACCCACCGTCGTCATTCCGGGATGCGCCACTTGGCGCAGGCCCGGAATCCATACTTACGATGGTGGTTGTAGATTCCGGGCTCGCGACTGCGTCGCGCCCCGGAATGACAGAAGAATTAGATCACTCCGCCTCGACGTCCCCCGTCTTCCCCGCCGCCAGCGGCGAGAATTCGCAACGGTCTGGCTTGATGTCCAAGAGCGGCGTCTCGTCGAGGCAATCGAGCCCGCGCACGAAAACAATGTTGCCCTCGACCTTGACCAGCTTGACGATCGAGGTGCCGATCGGGTTCGGCCGCACCGGGGAGCGCAGCGAGAACGTGCCGCGGGTCGAGCGGTTGTCCTTCGGGCTTTGCAGCACGAGATCGCGGCGCGAGCGATGCAGCCAGTAGATCACTTCGAGATTGGTGTAGAAATCGACGCCCTTCAGCGCCGGCACCCAGGGCTCGAAAATCTCCAGCCGGCAGACCGGGCCGTCATGACGTCCCTGCCGCGGCGTGTCCTCGCGCGAAGTCCAGGGCGTGCGGATGCGGCCGATGAAGACGAGCCCGGCGTCGTTCGCCTTTGGCTTCTCGACGACGACCTCACCTTCGCGCAGTGCCTTGTCCTGAACCATGACTGCCTCTCGTATGCGCCAGAACCTATTTATCCGATCCACCATTTGCCAGCCAGCATCAAGAACTCCCCGCAGATCACGCCGGCCAGGGTGGAACGCCGGGTCACGAGAAAAGCCGCAAAACCTGCAGCCACCGCAGCATAGCGCAGCCAGCCGGGGACGCTCGCCAGCGCGCCAGGCGGCTGCACCAGGATCTGCGCGATGACGCCGGCCAGGATCGCGGTCGCCACCGCCCTCACCCAGACCAGCAATTCCGAGCCTTCGTCGATCTCGCCGCCGACCATCAATCCGAGCATGCGCCAGATCTGGTTGGGAATGACGCCCGCGATCAGCAGGATCAGCAACGCGTGCCAGTCGCCAATGAAATCGCTCATTGCTGCTCCCGCCACCAGTGAACACCGTAGGCGATGGTGCCGGCCGACACGCCGCTGACGAGGATATCGAAACCGCTGTTGAGCATGGACGCGAGCGGAAACAGCGCCAGCCCCAGCGCCAGCGCCATGAAATCCGCGGGCTCCCGGCAGTTGCGGGCGGTGGAGAACAGGAACGCCAGCGGCGTCAGCATCAGGATCGCGGCCCCCAGCAGCGGCGAGAGATTGGCGGCGAGCGCATAGCCGACCGTGGTTGCGACCAGGCAGACGCAGACGAGGCCGCTGCCCAGTCCATGGATGAAGGCGATCCGCCGGTCGCGCGGCACGTGCGGCAGGAAGCGGAAACATTCGACCCACAGGGTGACCGCGGTGAGATGGGCCACCAGCACCAGCTGCCGCCGTTTGGTCTCCGGCGTCCGCATCATCGGCATCACCGACACCACCATCGGAAACAGCCGGATGGCGCTGACCGTCACCGCGATCGCCGCCTGAATGATCGTCGCACCGGAGCCGAGCGTCGAGATCAGGATGATCTGCGCAGGTCCGGCCCAGACGAACAGTGTGCTCGCCAGCGCCCATCCGAGGCTGAAATGGGTGTCGTGCGCGAGCGCACCGATGCCGAGATAGGTCGCAAACAGCACCAGGGTGAGGATCGTCGAGGCGACCGACCGCATTCCCCATCCGAAGGCGCGGAGCGAGCTGTGCCATGTGGGCGAGTCGAGTGGGGGAAGAGCCAAAGGCGACCGGGCAAAGGTTTGAGTCGTGCCGCGCATAACGCGGGCCAAACCGGCCGACGTCAAGCGAACGCCGTCTCAAGGCTGTCATGCAACCGCCCCGCTCAGCCCGTGACGCCCCTGTTCCGCAGCACGAAACAGGCCCCTCCGGCGCGCTGGATACGGTTGCAGAGATCGTTCGCCGCCGGCCGCGTGTCGGCGCCGATTCGAACCTGGTAGAACAGGCGGGTGCCCCGCGTGCGCATCAGGGTGCTCAACAGGCTCGGGTCCTGATCGCCGATGACCGCGCTCAGCCGCTTCATGGCGCGGGCATACATGGCGAGCGCCTTGTTGCGGTCAAAGCCGGCCGCGAGCTGAACGCCCCACGCTTTCGCCGCCGCAAGCTTGATGTGCTGTTCCAGCTCGGTGACGAAGGAATTGGGTGCGCGCCTGAGCAGCGCCATCAACTCCCGGCAACTGGTGTTCGGCGCGCGATCTGCCATCTTGCCGTTCTTGCCGGCGGCGGCCCAGTCGTCGACGGAGGTGCCGGTGATGGCGGAAACGTAATTGCGCGTCTCCTGAGGCATCGGACCGGTTCCGGCGAGCCATTCCTGCACCCGCCGCGGGCCGGCATTGTAGGCGGCAGCGGCGAGCCCGAGATTGCCGAATTGGCTGCGCAACTCGCTGAGGAATTCAGCCGACTTCGGCAGCGCCTGCACGGGATCGAAGGGATCGAGCAGCCGGCGCTCGCTGGCGGTTCCCGGCATGAATTGCGCGATGCCTTCCGCGCGCTGGCCGTTGCGGGTGACGGGACCGACCGCATCGGCCTGGAAGCGACTCTCCTGCCAGATCACGCGCGCGAAGAATTCCAGCGGCAGGTCATTCGACCGCGCCGCGGATTCGATCATCAGGCACATCGCCTCGCGGGTATCGGTTTCGCGCGCATTCGGCACGGGGTTTTGCGTCGCGAGTTCCTCGACGCTTGGTATCGCAACATCCTTCCTCGCCGGCGCGCCATCATCGGCGAGCGGCCGCCCCGGCGGCGACAGCAGCAGCAAGACAGCAACGCATACCGCTGCACGCCGACCAATAACCGTTTGCACCGCCATAACTTGGTTCCGGCAAATCGCGCTGACACATGGCCCCCGGCTGTCCAGCCATCAAACAATGGTGGCCTGCCTGGGTGGGTGCAAGACGGAGCGCGAGACGCCTTTCGGAAACGCGATATCGGCACTATCGCCCGTGCCCGTTGCGCGCAAGCCCGCCCGCTCAGCCGAAAACCATGCTTTTCCCGCCATTATCGATTTACGTTAACGCCGCATTTTGTGCGCTGCTCCCTTTCGTACACAGCGAAGGCGGGTAAGGTCGCCCCTCTTTGCGGGGAGGAATATCATGCAGGACCGACGCCAGAGCGCGCGCGACAAGGTGATCTATGGCGGCCTCGCCGAGGTCGACGAGAGCGGCGCAACGCGGGAATGCCTGGTGCGCAATATCTCTGAAACCGGCGCGCATCTCGAATTCAGCAACCTCGTCAAGCTTCCGAAAGAGAAGATGTCGTTGACGATCGCCCGCAAGGGCCGTTCGTTCCTCGCCAGGGTCGTCTGGTGGCGCGACAATTTCGTCGGCATCGCCTTCAGCTCGGATCGCCCCTACGAACTGCCGGTCTCCGACATCGAGGAGCGCCTGCGCAAGAGCGAGAAGAAGAAGCGCCAGCTGCAGCGCCGCATCAACGAATTGCTGGGCGAAGGCTGAAGCCGGGCCAACGCTGCCGCCTTGCAAGACCCCCCGCGACATCGGCCGGAAGGCCGATTGATGTGCCTCAAGCCGCCTCGCGGGCACGAGGATAGGTTTCCTGAACCATGGATTCAGGAAGGTCCCGATGCGAAGGTTTGCGTTGAAGGCCCTTTTCACGATGCTTTCCCTCAACCGGGCAGATCGAGAGCGGCCTGATTGGGATCGCGTGATCCTGATCTTCTCAACCTCCGTCACGATCGGGCTTGCCGCACTCTACGCGTACGGAAAGGCCACCGCGCGCTGGTAGCGGACACGTAACGAACGCCTATGCCCGGGAGGCCGGCTTTGCCGGCTGGCCCGGCCCCCCTGCATGAACCTCTCTCCACGCTCCGGCGACCCATTTTGGACAGCGGCGGCGGAGGACGTCCGACGCGTTTGGATAGCATCCGGACAGGGAAGCCAAGGTCAGAGATCATGAACCTCAAGCCTCTCTGTGCCGCGATCATCTGGATGCTGAGCCTTGGCGCGATGCTGAGCCTTGCCGCGCCGGTGGCCGCGGGACCGCTGGAGGACGCGACCGCGGCGGATGACAAAGGCGATTACGCGGCCGCCCTGCAATTGCTGCGCCCGCTCGCCGACCAGGGCAGTGCGCAGGCCCAGTTCAAGCTCGGGAGCATGTACGACGACGGCCGCGGCGTCGCGCAGAGCGATGCGGAGACGCTGAAATGGTACCGCCAGGCGGCCGACCAGGGCCTCGCCAGCGCGCAATATGGCCTCGCGGTCATGCACATTACGGGTCAGGGCGTCCCGCAGAATGCGGCCGAAGCCGCGAAGTGGTTTCGCAAGGCCGCCGAGCAAGGTTCGGCCAGGGCCCAATACAATCTCGCCGTCATGATCGACAACGGCCAGGGCGTCACGCAGAACGCCGTCGAGGCGCTGGATTGGTACCGCAAATCCGCCGAGCAGGATTTCCCTCCGGCGCAGAACAATCTTGGCCTGGTGTACGACGACGGCAAGGCCGTGCCGCAGGATTTTGCCGAGGCGGTGAAGTGGTATCGCAAGGCTGCCGAGCACGGCTTCGCGCCCGCGGCGGTCAATCTCGGGCGCATGTACGACAAGGGCCAGGGCGTCGCGCAGGACAAGGCCGAGGCGACGAAATGGATTCGCAAAGCCGCCGACCAGGGCTATGCGCTCGGCCAGAAGACGCTCGGGGACCGCTACTATAGCGGCAACGGCGCAGCGCAGGATTTCGCCGAGGCGATGAAATGGTTTCGCAAGGCGGCCGAACAAGGCGACGCCGAGTCCCAGAACAATCT
>JBAUUA010000560.1:0-1923 GCA_049582465.1 Bradyrhizobium sp.
TCGGCGACCAGCCGCGACAGCGCCTCGCGCACCGCGGCGAGACTCACCGAAAACTGCTTTGCCAGCCCGGCGATATGGAGTTTTTGGCCGGGAACGAGCCGGGCGGAAAGGATGTCGGCGCGCAGACGCTCCAGCACGGCCGAGGTCAGGCTCCGCGGCCCGCCCCCTCCCTCCACGTCAAAACCGAACGCAACACTCTCCATGGCAGGCGCAAACTGGCAGGCCAGCCAACAATCGTCAATCGAAAATCGATTTTTTCCTTGGCCAAGGCGGTGCCTTCCGGATATGCGGGGGATCACCTTCCAGCCCCAGGATGTTTGACGACGATGGATGCGATCCCGCCGGACCGACGCAAAACCACCGTGGCGACGCCCGATGGCGTGGAGATCGTGATGGAGGAGGCGGGCAATCCGAACGGCGCGGAGATCGTCTTCATTCACGGCTTTTCGCTCAGCCGGCTGTGCTGGATGAAGCAGTTGCGCGCGGCGCTCGCGCGCGATTTCCGCATGATCGCCTACGATCTGCGCGGTCACGGCGAATCCGCAAAGCCGCCCGATCCCGCGTTTTACCGCGAGGGCCACCGCTGGGCCGGTGAACTCGCGGCGGTAATTGACGCGGCGAAAATGCGAAAACCGGTGCTGGTAGCCTGGTCCTATGCCGGGCGCGTCGTCGCGGATTATCTGCGCCATTTCGGCATCAAGGCCATCGCCGGTCTCAACATTATCGGCGCCAAGACCAATTCGGATCCGGCCTTCAATGCGCCGCTCCTCGCGCCGCATCAGCAGGGAATGGCGTCCGGCGATCTCGAAACCAACGTGCGCAGCACGATCGCCTTCGTCGAAGCCTGCGCGCGGCGATGGGACGCAGCCGACTTCGCGCAGCAGGTCGCCGCGGCGATGCTCGTGCCGCCTTACGTGCGGGCCGCCATGCTGGGACGGCCGCTCGATGCGGATGAGTTGTACCGCGCCATCGACATTCCCGTTCTCTTCTCACACGGCGCCCATGATCCGATCGCGCCGCTCGCGGCCGCGCGATACGGCCACGCCATCACGCCGAATTCCAATCTCTCGATCTACGAGAATGCCGGGCACGCGCCGTTCATGGAGGACCCCGAGCGCTTCAATCGCGAACTTGCCGACTTCGTGGCGCGCTGCAAGGCGTGAGCGCGGGTCAGATCCGGCGCACCAGGTCGGACGTGATCTCGGCTGTGCTGCGGATGCCGAGCAGCGCCATGTCGCGGTCGACCTCGTCCCGCAGCAGCGTGAGGGCGCGCTGCACGCCGGCTTGGCCGCCGATGACGGCGGCGTAGAGAAACGGCCGGCCGACGAAGACGAAATCGGCGCCGAGCGTCAGCGCCTTGAGCACGTCGGTGCCGCGCCGGATGCCGCCGTCGACCATCACCGTCATGCCGCCCGCTTCGGCCGCGATCTCCGGCAATGTGCGCAGCGAGGATACCGTGTGGTCGAGCTGGCGGCCGCCATGGTTGGAGATGAGCACGCCGTCGACGCCGCTCTCGCGCGCGATCCGCGCGTCTGCCGGGGCGATCAGCCCTTTGACCACTAGCTTGCCCTTCCAGCGCTTGCGGATCAGCTCGACATGCTTCCAGGCGAGCTGGTCGCGCTCGCCGATGTTGCGCATCAGGTTCTTGGCGAGCACCGGCGGGCCGCGCATGGCGTCCATGTTCTCGAAATGCGGCATGCCGTAATTCATCAGGGTGCGCGCCCAGATGCCGAACAGCCAGTGCGGATGGGTTGCGGTGTCCCAGGCGATCTGCGGCGTGATCGCCAGCGGGACCTGGAAGCCGTTGCGGATGTTGTTCTCGCGGTTGGGCGGCACCGGCACGTCGGCGGTGACGACGAAGGTGTCGTAGCCGGCGTCCGCGACGCGGTCGACCAGCGGCTCGATGCGGGCGGGATCGCCGGC
>JBAUUA010000561.1:0-3187 GCA_049582465.1 Bradyrhizobium sp.
GTCCGCGACAAGCTCAATATCGGCCTGTTCGATGCCGCGCATCTGTTGGCCCCCGTCGCGATCGCCTCCAGCCTCGGACTGGGTCACGTCAAGGTGCCGATCTCGGCTCCGTTCAATCTCGGCCTCAACGGCAACGCCATCACGGTGTCGCCGGCGCTGCATGCGGCGATCCTCAGTGAAATCGAAGGCGACCGGTTCGACCCGATGGCGACCGCGCTGGCGCTGTCGCGCGTGGTCGCGGCGCGGCGCAAGAGCGGCGCGGAGCCGCTGACCTTCGGCATGACGTTTCCGTTCTCGACTCACAATTACCAATTGCGGTTCTGGATGGCCGCGGGCGGCGTCGACCCCGACGAGGACGTGCGTTTGGTAGTTCTGCCGCCGCCCTACATGGTGGACAGCCTCGCTAACGGCCACGTCGATGCGTTCTGCGTTGGCGCTCCCTGGAATTCCATCGCCGTCGACAGCGGCGTCGGCCATATCCTGCATTTCGTCTCGGATATTCTGGTGCGCGCCGCGGAAAAGGTGCTCGCGGTCCGGCAGAACTGGTCCGAAAAGAATCCGCAAGTCGTTGCCGCGCTGGTTCGGGCCGCGTTCCGCGCCGCCGAATTCATCGAGCAGCCGCAAAACCGCGCCGAGGCCGCGCGCATTCTCAGCGCACCGGAGCGGATCGGCGTCGGCGCCGACGTGATCCAGCGGACCCTCGACGGCCGGCTGAAGATATCGCCGGACGAAACCATGCGTGAAAGCGGCCGCTATCTGCTGGTGGCACGGCAAGGCGCCGCGCGGCCCGATCCCGTGCAGGCCGCCTGGCTCTATGCGCAGATGGTGCGCTGGGGACAGACCTCCTTCAGCCCGCAGGCGCTCAAGACCGCCGAGGCCGTGTTCAGGCCGGACCTGTACGACGCGGCGCTGGGACGCGAAGGGAAGGGCGCTGATGCGTCCGAGACCATGGGTGCCTTCGCAGGTCCGCCGTTCGACGCCAATGATATTGGCGCCCATCTGGCGGCGTTCGCGATCGGACGCCGGATATCCTGATCCAGCACCGCTTGAAGCAATGTTGGGCAGCGGTCCCGGCAGGCTAAAATTTAGGCTGGCTGCCCGTATTTCGCGGCGCTACCCGGTCCGAGGTTCCAGCATCTTCTTATAACTTATTGAATTAATTATATATTGTCTGGGCGGCTGGGTGGCACGCAACTTGAATGTTGCGGTGCGGCCAGCCGTCGCCGATGTCCGCTGGCCACCGTCAAAGATGGATTTCCGCAGCAACGAGGCTGGCCGGACCGCTGTTCGATCTGAGCGCGGTCGCGTTTCCTTTTCCCGTTGAAGCCACCGAGCGTGGCTGCAGGAGCTTCGTCGCCCGTCATGAAACTCGAACCCGTCTCTGTCGACTTTACCGACGAGCAGAAACGCTACCTCGAAGGTTTTGCCACCGGACTGCAGATCAGCAAGGTCGGGCGCGGCCTCGGCGGCGCCAGCGCCGGCAAGGCGAATACCGAACCGAGCGGCCCCGATGCCGCGCATACCAGGGCGCAGGACAAGGTCACCGCGTCCGGCAAGAAACTCGCCGACCAGGAAAAATTCAAACGCGAGGAACATCCGTTCGACGCCTACACGCGGCTGAAAGAGCAGGCGCACAACAACGCGGCCCCGTCGCCGGCGGATAATTTTCGCTGGCGCTATTACGGCTTGTTCTATGTCGCGCCGGCACAGGATTCCTACATGTGCCGGTTGCGGATCCCGAACGGGATCCTCAAGCACTGGCAGTTGTCGGGCATGGCCGATCTCGCCGAGCGTCTGTGCGGGCCGTTTGCCCACGTCACCACCCGCGCCAATCTGCAGGTGCGCGAAATTCCGCCGAAGCACGCGGTAGACCTGATCGAGGGCATTCAGGACCTCGGACTGTGCTCGCGCGGCTCCGGTGCCGACAACATCCGCAACGTCACGGGCACACCCACCGCCGGGATCGATCCGCAGGAACTGCTCGACACCCGCGAATATGCCAGGGAATGGCACTATCACATCCTCAACGATCGTTCGCTGACGGGATTGCCGCGCAAATTCAACGTCGCCTTCGATGGCGCGGGCAGGATCGCCGTGCTCGAAGATACCAACGACATCGCCTTTGCCGCGATCGAGGTGAGGGACGGCTTCGGCGTGGAGCCCGGCATCTGGTTCCGGCTGGGAATCGGCGGCATCACCGGCCACAAGGATTTTGCAAAGGAGACCGGCATCATCGTCAGGCCGGCGGACGCGACCAGGATCGCCGACGCCATTGTCCGCGTGTTCATCGACCTCGGCGACCGCACCAACCGGCTTAAGGCACGCCTGAAATATGTCATCGACGGCATGGGCATGGAAAAATTCCTCACTTTGGTCGAAGAAAGACTCGGCCATACCCTGACCCGGGTGCCGGGCGAAGCGCTTGCACCACGGCCTGCCTTCGATCGCATGGCGCATATCGGCGCGCACAAGCAGAAGCAGGAAGGCGTGAGCTGGATCGGCGTTGCGCTGCCGCTCGGCAAAGTCACCTGCGAGCAGATGCGCGGGCTGGCAAAGATTGCGCATGATCTCGGCGACGGCGATATCCGGCTGACGGTCTGGCAGAACCTCCTGCTATCGGGCGTGCGCGACGAGGATGTGGGGCTGGCCGTCGCGGCCATCGAAGCAACCGGCCTTTCGACCAGCGCATCCCAGATCCGCGCCGGCCTGATCGCCTGCACGGGCAATGCCGGCTGCAAGTTCGCGGCCTCCGACACCAAGCGCCACGCGGCCGCCATCGGCGACTGGTGTGAGCCCCGCGTCGACATCGACACGCCGCTCAACATCCATCTCACCGGCTGCCACCATTCCTGCGCGCAGCATTACATCAGCGATATCGGGCTGATCGGCGCCAAGGTTCCGGTTGGAGAGGAGGACGATACAGTAGAGGGCTATCATCTGTTCGCCGGCGGCGGCTTCGGTCCAAATGCCGATATCGGGCAAGAGGTCTATCACGACCTCAGGGCCGAGGACGCGCCGAGGACGGTGGAGAAATTATTGAGGGCCTATCTGGCCCACCGATCCTCGCCGGCAGAAACGTTCCTGACATTCGCGCGCCGCCACGACGGCGAAACCTTGCGCCGGCTTGCTGAAGCAGAGGCTTCCACATGAACCAGATGTCGCCTCCGCCCAAAATCGAAATCATTCC
>JBAUUA010000562.1:0-5645 GCA_049582465.1 Bradyrhizobium sp.
GCCTGCACGCGCGAACCGCGCATGCCGACGCAGGCGCCGACCGGATCGACCGAGGAATCCCTCGAAATCACCCCGATTTTCGCGCGCGAGCCGGGGTCGCGGGCCACCGCCTTGATCTCGACGATGCCGTCATAGATTTCCGGCACTTCCTGCGCGAACAGCTTCGCCATGAATTGCGGATGGGTGCGGGACAGGAATATCTGCGGGCCCCTCGTCTCGCGCCGTACGTCGAAAATATAGGCGCGGACGCGGTCGCCGTTGCGGAACACCTCGCGCGGCAGCATCTCGTCGCGGCGGATAATGGCTTCGCCACGGCCGAGATCGACGATGACGCTGCCATACTCGACGCGCTTGACGATGCCGTTGACGATGTCGCCGATGCGGTCCTTGAATTCCTGGTACTGCCGGTCGCGTTCGGCCTCGCGCACCTTCTGCACGATCACCTGCTTGGCGGATTGCGCGGCGATGCGGCCATATTCCAGCGGCGGCAGGGTATCGGCGATGGTGTCGCCGATCTGCGCGCCGGGATTGGCGCGGCGGGCGTCTTCCAGCGAAATCTGGTTCGCCGAGTTCTCGACCTGGTCGACCACCAGCATGTGGCGCGACAGCCGCAACTCGCCCTTCTTGGCGTCGATTTCGGCGTGGACGTCGGTTTCGCTGCCGTAGCGGGCGCGCGCCGCCTTGGCGATGGCGTCTTCCATTGCCGCGATCACGATGCCGCGGTCGATCGATTTCTCGCGCGCGACCGCGTCCGCGATCTGCAGCAGTTCGAGTTTGTTGGCGCTGACAGCTGCCATGGCTCTAGTCTCCTCTCGTGGGATCGGTATCGCCTCGACGCAGGCGTTCTGCGGCGAGGCGGTGTTCCTTGGTATTCTTCGGGGCGGGCTTCTTGTTCGGCTTCAATTTCGGCTTCGGTTTGTTGCTCTTGGCAGGATCGCTTTTCCTGGCATGGGGCGGCGGGGGCGGTTCGAGCCCAAGGCTCTGGCGCATCTCGCGTTCCGCGGCCTTGCCTCGCCGCATCGATTCCGCGATCAGCTCGTCGGTCAGGACCAGCCTGGCGTCGGAAATATCTTCCATGACCAGCAAGACGTCGGCATCTTCGCCCGTGCGTATGTCATCGCGATGTAGGTGCACCGCATTGCCGTCGACGCCTCCGAGCGTGCCACGGAACCGCTTGCGGCCCTGATGGGCGACCGCCATCTCGATTTTCACGAGATAGCCGGCATAGCGCTCGAAATCGGAGCGGCGCACCAGCGGACGGTCTATCCCCGGCGAGGAAATCTCCAGCCGGTAGGCCCGTTCGATCGGATCGGCGACGTCGAGTACCGGCGACAACGCCTTTGAAATCGCTTCACAATCCTCGATTTGCATCGATCCGTCGGGCCGTTCCGCCATGATCTGGACGGTGCAGCCGCTTTCTCCGGAAATCTTGATCCGCACCAGCCGATAGCCCATCCCCTGCAGCACCGGACCCGCGATCGCCGACACCCGCGCGGCCACGCCCGGCTCGACGACGAGGCGCGGCTCGGCCAGCAGTTCGGTGTCTACGGAACCAGCAGTCGGATCGGTCATATCCAGTGTCAAAACTTGCCTTTGTGCGGTCTGGTCGTCTGGGGCGGTCGAGCTTGCGTTGGGTTGGCCTTGAACGTCGTCCGGCCGGGCTGCCCGGGCCCGGACACGGCGGTCGCACTCCCCGGGCTCGTTCAGGTAATAAAAAAGAGCGGGTCCCGGGGGGCCCACTCTCAATACGTGATCGTATGAGAACTATAAGTTGCGGCTGATATAGCGGTTTTTCCCTGACCCGGCAAGGCCTGCGGGGCCGCAAAGCGGGGATTTTACGGCCTTGTTTGGCGGGTTTCAAAGCTAACCCCTCGTTCACCAGACCGACCTAGATTGCCCGTCGACGCCCGTGGATCCCCGGGTTTGAGTATGATTCATGACGGCCGCTATCCCTGAGATCCCCGGGCTCGATGAGATCATCAGGAATGGCGATCCCCGGCGCCTCGCCGAGGTCTCGCGCCGGATCACCGAACTGTTCCTGCAGGGGGCTGCGAACCTGCGGCCAGACCATGTCGACCTGTTTGATGGAATTCTGATCAATCTGGTCCCGCATACCGAAATTGCCGCGCGGACCGATCTGGCCGAACGGCTATCGCTGCTCGGCAATGCCCCCCGCGCGCTGGTCGGGCAACTGGCGCGTGAGGACGAGATCCTGATCGCCGGCCCGCTGCTGCGCCGGTCGCCGGTGATCGATGAGGCCGCCCTGGTCGAAATCGCAGGCCTCAAGGGCCAGGGTCATTTGCTGGCGATGTCGGAGCGGCCGACGCTTTCTCCCGCTCTCACCGACGTGATCGTGAGCCGCGGCGACCGCGAGGTGGTCCGGCGCGCCGCCGGCAACGCCGGCGCGCAATTTTCGCCGACCGGATATTCCGCGCTGATCGAGCGCGCGAGCCAGGACGGGGTGCTGACGCTCACGATAGGCCAGCGCGACGATCTTTCGGACTCGGGATTGAAGGATCTTCTGGAAGGATCGATCGACATCATCCGTCGCCGCCTGATCGGGGTTGTCAAACCCGACAGGCAGGCCGCGATCGGCCGCGCGATGAACGAGATTTCCGGCGCGATCGAGGTGGTCGAGAGCCGCCGCGACTTCGCGCCGGCGCAGCGCAAGCTTCTCGCCATGCATCGCGCCGGCGAACTGAACGAAGCCGCGGTGCTCGGCTTTGCCAAGGCGTACAAATACGAGGAAGCGGTGGCTGCGCTGGCCGCGATGTCGGGGGTGAAGATCGCAACGCTCGACCGCCTGATCGCGGGCGACCGCTACGACCCGATCCTGATCGTCGGCAAGACCATCGACCTCGAATGGGCGACGGTGCGCGCGCTGATCCTGCTGCGTCTCGGACCGAGCCGGGTGGCGTCGCCGGCCGACATCGAAAGCGCACGGGTGAATTTCGGCCGGCTGATGCCCTCGACCGCCGAGCGGGTGGTGGGTTTCTGGCAGACCAAGCAGCCGGCGTGAACGAAAGATCGTCATTCCGGGGCGATGCGAAAGCATCGAACTACGATGTGCAATTGCACATCGGAGAATCTCTAGATTCCGGGTCTGGTGCTGACGCACCATCCCGGAATGACGGCGGTACCGATCCCTTCCCAAACGCCGTGCGACATGGCTAAGCTGATCGCAAAGGCGCGGATACAGCGCCGGCAGGGAGATCGAAATGCTGACGGACGCCGACATTCAATTGCATGCCGACAAGATCCGCGACGACGGATACACGGTGATCGAGCGCGCTGCCGATCCCGCTCTGGTCGAGGGATTGAAGCAGGCGCTGGAGCGCACCGAGCGCGAGCACGGCCTCGGTTACGCCAAGACCTCGTTCGAGGGCTTCAAGACCGTCCGCATCAACAATCTTCTGACCTATGACGACATTTTCTGGGAAGTGCCGCTGCACGAAAACGTTCTGCCGATCGTGGAGCGCGTGCTGGACAGGGAATGCCTGCTGTCGTCGTTCTGCTCGCTGGTGCTCGGGCCGGGCCAGGAGGCGCAGCCGATCCACGAGGACACGCAACTGATTCCGCTGCCGCGCCCGCACATCCCGATCACGGTGAATGCGATCTGGGCGCTGTCGGATTTCAGGGACGACAACGGCGCGACGCGGATCCTGCCGGGCAGCCACAAATACGATTCGTCGCCGGAATACGGCAGGGATTACGACGCGGTCACCGCGACCATGCCGGCGGGCAGCGTGATGCTGTTCGACAGCGCGCTCTGGCATGGCGGCGGCGCCAATACCAGCGATGCCAGGCGGTTTGCATTTTCCTGCGCCTATTGCTGGGGCTGGATGCGGCAACAGGAAAACCTGCAACTTGGCATCCCCCAGGAGACCGCGAAGCGGTTTCCGCGGCGGCTGCAGGAACTCTGCGGCTACAGCGTCTACAAGGGGCAGTTCGGCCACATCGACAATCGCGACCCGATCGAATTGCTCGGCCGCGACCGCGGCAAGCGCATGGTGTGGGAAGCCACCGACATCAAGAAAGCGCGGATGGGTGAGACGGCGAAGCAGTAGATATTCGCGATCGAGAAAAATATCTCGTCGTCCCGGCCAAGCGAAGCGCGAGCCGGGACCCATAGCCACCGGTCCTGGTTTTGGAGAAGGCTGGAGCTACAGCCTGCCACAACCATCAAGGCCGGTGGTCATGGGTCCCGGCGTTCGCCGGGACGACGACGTGTCTGTCCCGTGATTGCAGCCGGAATTTTTTCAGCCCACCCGTCGAAACCGCAGATACGCCGCCTTGCGGCCTTCGCGCTCGGCCTTGGCGCCGTAGCGTGTCATCGTGTAGTCGGGCCACGGCTCGCGCCAGTCGACGGCGCGCTCGGCGGTCCAGACGAAATCCGGCGAGCGCGCCAGATGCGAGAGCGTCCAGGCGCAGTAATCGTCGATGTCGCTGACGAAACGGAATTCGCCGCCCGGCTTCAGCACGCGCGCCATGGCGGCAACGCTGGCGTCCTGCACGAAGCGCCGCTTCCAGTGCCGCCGCTTCGGCCAGGGATCGGGGTGGATCAGGTCGATCCGCTCGAGCGAGCGCGGCGGCGCCCATGCCAATAGTTCGGCGGCGTCGCCGGCAAACAGCCTGATGTTGCCTGGGTTGTTGGCTTCGATCTGGGTCAGGATCTTCGCCATGCCGTTGACATAGGGTTCGCAGCCGATGAAGCCAGTGCCCGGAAAGGCGCGCGCTTCCGCGATCAGATGCTCGCCGCCGCCGAATCCGATTTCGAGCCTGACGGCATCTGCCGACGGATCGAACAGGCCGGCGAGATCGGCCGGGCTTGACGCGCCGATGTCGAGCGCAAGCCGCGGCAACAAATGTTCGATCAGGTCGGCCTGGTGCGCGCGGAGCTTGTGGCCCTTGCGGCGGCCGAAAAACGAACCGTGCGGGTGGAGCGCGCCATCGTCGGACGATGCGTCGTCACGCCCGGCGGAATCCTTGCTGGCGGCGCTCATCGCAGCGTCTGATACAGCCGATGCAACAGCCGCGCCCTCGGTTCGATCGACGAGATGTACATCTGCTCGTAATGGGTATGCGCGCCCTTGCCATCGACGCCTAATCCGTCGAGGGTTGCGGTATGCGGTGCGGTGAAGTTGCCGTCGGAGCCGCCGCCGGTCGAGGTATCCACCAGATCGAAGCCGATCTCCGCGGCAAGCGTCCTGGCGTGCTCGAAAAGTGCGGCGCCGGCGTTGCCCTTCTCGTAAGGCGGACGGTTCAATTCACCTGTCACCCTGACGCTGACGCCCTCGCTGCGCGATTTCAGATTGAGTATCTTCGGAACCAGTTCGTCGGCATCGGCGATGGTGGGAACGCGCATGTCGACCTCGGCATAGGCCTCTTCGGCGATGACATTGGGTTTGGTGCCGCCTCGGACCACGCCGACATTGACGGTCACGCCGCGCTGCAGATCGTTCATGGCCTCCAGCGTTTGGATGATGTTGCCGAGCTCACGGATCGCGCTGCGGCCGTCCCCGGGCCGCGTTCCGGCGTGCGCCGGGACGCCTTTGACGTAAACCTCGAAGCGCGCGACGCCCTTGCGCCCGGTGACGATTTTTCCGCCGTCGCGGGCGGGCTCGGTCACCAGCACATATTTGGCC
>JBAUUA010000563.1:0-1917 GCA_049582465.1 Bradyrhizobium sp.
TGATGCAGGGCCCGGCCCAGCGTCATTATATCCGCACCCTGCTGCGCGACCTCGTGCACGCGGCGGTGGAGTGACAGACTGTCGGTCATTGCGGAGCGAGATCCCGGGTTCGCGCTAATGCGCGCCCGGGATGACGCCATAGCGCCTCAACTGATCGTCGCGCCGCCGTCGATCACCATGGTCTGGCCGGTCATGAAGTTGCCGGCCGCGGACCCCAGGAACACCGCGGCGCCCGCGATCTCGTCGGGAATGCCGATGCGCAAGAGCGGCGAGCGCGAGGTCGAGGCCTTCAGGTTTTCCGGATTGTCCCACAGCGCCTTCGCAAAATCGGTCTTGATCAGGCCCGGCGCGATGCAGTTGACCCGCACATTCTTCGGGCCGTATTCGCAGGCGAGGTTGCGCGCGAGCTGCATGTCGGCCGCCTTCGAGATCGCGTAGGCACCGAGGATGGTCGAGCCCTTCAACCCGCCGATCGAGGACACGATGATGATGGAGCCGTCCTTGCGCTCGATCATCTGCGGCACCAACATGCTGATGATCCAGTTGTTGGCGACGATGTTGTTGTCGAGGATCTTGCGGAACTGGTCGTCGGAAATGCCGCCGAGCGGCCCGTAATAGGGATTGGAGGCGGCGTTGCAGACCAGCACGTCGATCTTGCCGAAGGCCCGGTTGGATTCATCGACCAGGTTCTGCAGGTTTTCCTTGCTGGAAATGTTGGCCGCGATCGCGACCGCTGTTCCCTTGCCGAACTTGTCGTTGATTTCCTTCGTCACCTGGTCGCAGACGTCCTGCTTGCGCGAGGAGATCACCACCTTGGCGCCATGCTCGGCCATCCGCTCGGCGATGGCGCGGCCGATGCCGCGGGTCGAGCCGGTGATGACGGCGACGTTTCCGGTCATATCGAACAAGGTCATGTTTCTCTCCCAGACATGGTTTTGATTTTCAATTCCGAGCTAAGCAGCGTTCGCCGCATTCGACAACCGCGCTTCACGCGAGCTTGGTCTCCGGCACGATTTCCGGCCCGGCCGGCTGATGCATCGCGGCGTGCCTGGCGTCGGCGATCCATGGCTGCTGGTTCACCATCGGCAGCCGCCAGTTGCTGCCGCCTTCGCTGGCGAAATGATCGAGCCTCGTCACCGAACAATTGTCGATATCGAAGGCAAGGCCTTTTTCCGGCTGGCCGCCGAGCGCGAGACCGACCGCCGCCTTGATGGTGCCGCCATGGCCGACGGCGATCACGTCCCTGCCGCCCTGTTCGACCGTGATGCGATCGATCGCGCCGCAGACGCGGCGATAGAGGTCCATGAAACTCTCGCCGCCGGGCGCGGGCTCGCCGATATCGGCAAACCAGTTGCTGCCGGCCGGCCGGCTGGCGAGGAAGGCTGCGCGGTTCATGCCCTGCCATTGTCCGAGATGCTGCTCGGCGAAGTCGGCTTCCCTGGTCATGGTGGCGGGCCTTGGAAAGCCGGCCGACCAGATCGCGTCCGCGGTCTGGTGCGTGCGCATCAGGCTGCTCGCGTACCAGACCGCGCCACGCGGCAGGATTTTTGCGACCGCCTCGAACACTTCACGGTCGCCGGTATCGCATTCGATATCCTTCTGGCCGTAGATATTGCCGCCGTCGCTCCGCACCGGTGCATGGCGCACCCACCACCACCGCGTCGTGACCGCTTTGCCTGGATTGGACATCCCGAACACCCTTCCATACTGTCTGCCGTCGCTGTACGTCAGAGCGCAGATCGCCTCAAGTGACTTCGACGTTTGAAATCCTGTTTGAAATTCCGCAAGGCGGCAGGCGCCGGCAAACGATCATACGACAAGGGAGAAACTCATGGGCCGCCTCGAAGGCAAATCCGTCATCATCACCGGCGCGGGCAGCGGCATCGGACGCGCGGCGTCGCTTCTGTTCACAAAAGA
>JBAUUA010000564.1:0-18112 GCA_049582465.1 Bradyrhizobium sp.
CTATGACGTCGCTACGCATTTCACGCCGCGCTACCGCCCGTGGCGGCAGCGCATCGCCTTCGTGCCCGACGCCGACTTCTTCCACAGCGTCAAGGACGGCAAGGCCTCCGTCGTCACCGACGAGATCGACCGCTTCACCGAGAAAGGCATTCTGCTGATATCCGGCAAAGAACTGGAGGCCGACATCATCGTGACAGCGACCGGCTTCAACCTCTGCGCCAATGGCGATATCGAATTCGCCGTCGACGGCAAGCCGCTCGACTTCGCCGACACCGTCACCTATCGCGGCATGATGTTCACCGGCGTGCCGAACATGGTCTGGGTGTTCGGCTATTTCCGGGCGAGCTGGACGCTGCGCACCGATCTGGTGGCGGATTTCGTCAGCCGCCTGCTCACGCATATGAAGAAGAAGGGCGCGAGGAAGGTGGTGCCGGTGCTGCGGCCGGAAGACCACAACATGCCGCTGTTGTCCTGGATCGATCCGGAGAATTTCAATCCCGGCTACATTATGCGCAACATGCACCTGCTGCCGAAGCGCGGCGACAAACCGGAATGGCAGCACAGCCAGGATTACTGGGCCGAGAAGGACGAAATTCCGGCCATCGATCTCGACGACGCCGCGTTCGCCTATGATTGAGCTGCGCGAGAGATCGCGGCCGAAGCGCGGCCGCAAGGCATAGACGGGCACCCGTGGGACGCGCGATCGATATCGATGACCTCTGGCGTATCGCTGCCAGGAAATTGCGTGCTCCGCCGCTGCCGCCCCGCGATGTCCATGTCGAGGGCCTGCGCTGTCTCGCCTCGGCGCTGGAAAGCGCCGGCCGCTACGACGTCGATGCCTTGCGTCTGTTGCAGCGGGAAGTGTTCGCCCGGATTCTCGCCGACCGGAGTGTCTCCAGGGATATTGTTCTACATCCGGAAATTCGCGATGTCCCGGTGCCGCGGCCGCTTCTGGTGGCGGGGTTCGGCCGCACCGGAAGCACGCTGCTGCACAATCTGCTGGCGCTCGACGCCGTGGCCCGGGCGCCCCTGTTGTGGGAGCTGTGGACGCCGTCGCCGCCGCCGCGTCCGGAATCCCGTGCCGCCGATCCCCGCATCGGAATCGCGCAAGCCCGGCTCGACGCGTTCACCCGCGCCGATCCGCAGATCCTGCAGATTCATCCGATGGCGGCGCGTGCGCCCGACGAGTGCCACTGGATGATGCGGCACTCGCTGCTGACGGCGATGTTCTATGAAGTCCCCGAATACTGGGCGTGGCTGAAACAGCTTGGTAACGCCGAACTCGGCGAGCTCTATGCGCATTACCGGCTGCAGGTGCAACATCTGCAGTTGTTCGACCGCCGTGGACACTGGCTGAGCAAGTCATCCACCCATCTGCATTTCATGCCGGTGCTGTTCGACGTGTTTCCCGACGCCAATGTGATCCGTCTGCACCGGCACCCGTGCCAGGCGGTACCTTCCCTGTGCAGTCTCGTCGCCGGCTACCGCACGCTGTTCTCGCCGCGGATCAATCACCGCGAGATCGGGGAAACCATCCTCGACATGTTTGCCGACGGGATGAGGCGGTCGATGGCTCTCGCATCGCCCGGCGACCGGCAGCAAATCATCGATGTCCGCTACGACGATCTGGTCGCCGATCCGCTCGCCGTCATTCGCCGCATCTATGCGCAATTCGGCTATCGCTGCGATGCCGCCTTCGAACGGGACGTGGCGCGCGTCGTCGAAGGCCAGCGAACCGCGGCGAGACCGCGACACAACTACACGCTGGAGCAGTTCGGCCTGTCACGGCCGCAGGTGATCGAGCGATCCGCCGACTATCTGCGATGGGTGCAGCCGCGCTGCGGAGAGCTTGCGGCCTAGAGCCGGATCGGTTCTGATCGAATCAGAACCGAGGCTTTTGTTTGACGCGTTTTCATCACGTGAACCGGTGCCCCCTTCGCTCGAAAGCGCTATCGGTCGCGCCGTGAGGCGAGGGGCCTCACGGCGGCAGCCGCAAAGCGCCGACACCGGACCTCAGCTCCCGAACGGAGGCTCGCCTTGCAGCGGGTGGGCGTCGTCCGGGTAGCGGCTCTTGACCAGCACCGTGATGCCGCCTCGCGAGGTGCGCGTATCCGGCGCCTGCCAGATCGTCACCTCATAGTCATATCCCGGCGCCCACGCGAATGTGATCTGGGTGGGCGGGGTGGTCCCCAGCGAGTAATAGATCACAGAGCGGATGGTTTCCTGGATGCTGCCGGGTATCCGGTGCAGATATTTCACCCAATCGCCATGCAGCGCCATTTTCGTGTTCACAATGACGCCGGCGCCGAGCGTCTGGCCGGGGCAAAACGCTTCACGTTGTGCAACTAGCTTCGGAATGTTTTCTCTGGAAAAGGCAGTATTGAGGGTACCGAGAACGGTCTGAAGGTGTGGCATGAATAATCTCCACGATGGCAGTAAAATGATCCCGCAACATCTGTAAATCTGACATCGATGCGGTTCAGGAGCAACCGCCGTTGTTAAGTTGCCTGGAACGCAATGGATCCGGCCCGCGGCTGCGACCGCCACCGAGTTCGATCTTGACGGCGAGATCGTGCGCCAGGCGTTCGTAGAGTTTCGCGCCGGTCACCTCCAGCAAGTCGCGGATTTTCGACAGTTCGAGCCTCGCCCGGTCTGCATCGCCGGTCTGCAGGGAGACTTCGGCCAGCACGATGCGCGCAAGGCACTCCGGAACGCGGGCGGCCCGCACACCGGCGACGTCGATCGCCTCGGCGGCCGTGCTTCCGGCCCTGTCGATGTCCCCGCTGAGCCGATAGGCGTTGGCCAATTCGGCGAGAATGCGAGCTTCGCCCTCCAGTCCGGCCCTTCTCGAGCGCGCGAAGGACAGGGCCCTATCGAGTTCGTCGGCGGCTGCCTCGAACCGGCGTGAGATCACGTGAGAAAGACCCCGGCAGGCGAGCGCGTTGACAAGCACATATGGGCTGCCGCTGCCGACCGCCATGGACATCGCCCGTTCCGCGTGGTGCTCGGCGAGGCCCCTGTCGTTCTCTCCCCAGGCCAGGTCGACATAGGCCACGCTCGCCAGATGCCGGGTGATGTCGTTCGGATCGCTGTCGGTCTGCAGCACCCTGTCGAGATAGGGCCTCGCCTCGTCGAGCCGGCCGAGCAGGATCAGGGTCTGTCCCCGCATGACGCTCAACCACCGTTCGACGTCGAAGTTGAACAGCTGGCGATCGACCTCGCTGATTTCGTCAACCCGGCTGCTCGCCTCGATATTGGCCTCCAACGCCTCGGGCATGCGTCCGGCCAGTCGCAGCGCCTGGGACAGCACGGCATGCAGCATCGCCTCGACGCTTCGGTCCGTCGCATCGACCGCGAGCGCCAGGGCCTCGCGCACGCGCGAAACATATTCATCCGCCGACCCGTTCACCGCCAGATTTCTGCCGTAGGCGGCGTGGACCCAGGCGTTGGCCCGCATGTTGCCTGCCGCGAGCGCCAGCTGCCGGGCCTCCTCGAACCAGCGCTGCGCCTCCCCGGCCGGCATTCCCTCGCGCCAGCCGAATGACATGATCTGCAGGCACGCCTGCATGCGCAGAAAGTCGGTCGGTTCGGACGCGGGCTGCGTGGCCAGCAGCTGATGCACTTTTTTCCAGCTTCTCAGCGCCTGGCTGCCGTCCTGGGTTCCGATCCAGAAGGCGGCACGCATATGGGCCTGCGCCGCCTCCATCATCTCGCCCGCCTCCTCGAGATGGTAGGCCAGCAAGCCGGCAAGCTCCTGCTGGCGATCGGCAAAACGGGGCTTGATGGCTTGCGCGACTTCGGAATGAATCTTCCGGCGCCGTTCGCGCAGCAACGAGCGGTAGCAGACCTCCTGAATGAGCGGATGGCAAAAAGCGTGAAGACCGGGCTCGGTCAGCGGCAGTTCGCGCAGCAGTTCGGCCTGCCGCAGGCGTGAAAGCGCTTCCGACAGCTCTATCGGTTGCAGGCCGGTCACGCGTTCCAGGATCGCGAACGGGACTTCGGGGCCGATCACGGCCGCGTACTGCAGCACTTGCCGGGCGGGCTCCTTGAGATCGTCGATCCGTGCCGCGAGCAGGGCTTCGATCGTCGCCGGCAATGGGATCGCATCGATTCCGCCGGCGAGCCGATACGCGCCGCGCCGGCCCTCGAGATCACCGCGCTCGACCAGGGAGTGGACCAGCTCTTCGATGAAGAACGGGTTGCCCTGGGCGCGCTCGGCGATGTAGCGCGAGACCAGCGCCAGCGAGGGGTCCTTGCCCAAGAGGTCGTAGAGCAGGTCCTTCACGTCGGCGCGATTGAGCGGCGACAGGCTGATCTGCCTGTAGTGGGAGCGCTGCATCCACGGCGCCGCGTAGTCGCGCCGGAAATTGAACACGAGCAGGGTCCTGGTGCCGACCACCGCGTCCACGATGGCTTCGAGGAATTCCGTGCTGGCGGAATCGATCCAGTGCAGATCCTCGATCAGGACGACAACCGGCTGCACGCCTCGGCCGGACCGCACCAAATTGCGCACCAGTTCGATCAGCCGCACCTTCCGCGCGGCTGGATCGAGCTTGGACTTCGGATGCGACGTGTCGGTCAGACCGAGAAAATCCAGCAGCAGCGGAAGCGTTTCTTCCGCGCCGGGCAGGTCGCCGATCGCCCTGGCCACCCGGCGCCGCGCGTCGTCCGGCGGCTGGGCCTGCTCGATGCCGAAATACCCGCGCAGCAACTCGAGCACTGGCTGATAGGGCGTGGCGTGTCCGTGGGCCGTCACCCGGGTCTCGTAGACGCGGATGCCTTGTTTGCGGCAGCTCTCGGCGAACTCGAAACAGAGCCGGCTCTTGCCATAGCCCGCCTCGCCGACGACACCGACCACGCGCGCCTCGCCCTCGGCGGTGCTCGCCAGTTCGGCCTGGAGGGCGTCGAACTGCGCCTTGCGGCCGATCAGCAGGCTCAGATGAGGCTGGCTGCGGAAGATCACGCTCGCCGGGGCATGCCTGACGCGCAGCAGCCTGAAAACCTCGACCGGTTCCGACAGACCGCGAACCGCGCGTCGACCGAGCGAGGTGGCCTCGACGAACTGGCGGGTCACCGCCGCCGTATCGCCGGTCAAGAGGATTTCGCCCGGGTCGGCCATCTGCTCCATGCGGGCAGCGAGGTGCGCCGCCGAACCCGCGACGTCATAGGTCTGGTACAGGCTGTTCTCGACCGCCTGGACGACGACCTCGCCGGTGTGAATGCCGACCCGGATTTTCAGATCGGGATCGCCGAGCCCGGCTACCGATGCCTGCATGGCGAGCGCGGCCGCGCAGGCACGCACCGCGTGGTCTTCGTGCGGCCGGGGCGCTCCGAAGAGTGCCATGATTCCGTCGCCGGTGACTTTGTTGACCACGCCGTCATAGCTTTCGACGGCGCTCTTCATGGCATCAATGACGGGCCGCATCCGGCGCATCGCATCCTCGGGGTCGGTGCGGTCGATCAGACCCGTTGAATTGCTGATATCGGCGAAGATCACGGTCAGGTTCTTGCGCTCTCCGCCGCTGGCGGTGAGGGCCCTCAGCACCTCCTCGGCGGAAGGCCGGGCTGGCGCGTCAGCGTTGAGCGCCGCGCTGCAATTGCCGCAGAAATGACTGCCCGGGCGGTTGATGTGCCTGCAAATCGGACAGACCGCGCCGAGCGGCCTCCCGCAAGTTTCGCAGAATGTATTCGTCGGGCTATTGTCGCTGTTGCAGGACCGGCAATGCATACGCAAAACCTTGCTGCCCAAAACGGGCACCCATCAGACTACCTCCGGATCGAAGGCGTTTCCATGGTCAAGACAAGGTACGACGCGCGCACGTTAAGGTAGCGTCAATACTTTTCTATAACCTCTGGGGGTATCAGCGTTTGAGGAACGGAATCCAGAGAACCGACGGCTCGATGACCAGGGTGGCGGCAAACGAATCGAGCGAGCCGGTGCTGCCTGGAAAGAATTTGACCACCACCGGAAAGTCCGTGCCGAAGGCTGCAACGTCGAACCGAAAGACCTTGTCCAACAAAGGTTGCAACGGCCAGGTGTATCCGAAGTAGCTGATGGTCAGATTGCTGCCGGAACGGTCGACCACCATGTCGCCATATCCGGGATTGCTGAACATTCCCGTGTAATCGATCGGAGAGGAAGCCGCGGCCGCGCCTCCCGGCGCGCCGGCCAGCGCTGCCAGTTGCGCATCTCCAGGACCCCCTGAAGCGGCGACAGGCGTTGCGCGCGGAGGGAGAATGATTTGGCCGGTGAGCTTGTCGTGGAGCAGGTGGTCGTAGATGTCCCTCGCGATCTTGTCCGGCCAGTGATTGACCATATCGGGGGTGCAGTGCTGGTTGGTGAGGACGACCACGCCCAGTCCGTCGTCCGGCATGAACGAGACATAGGCGGAATATCCGTCGGCGTCGCCGGTATGGAAGACGAGCCGCTTGTTCTGCTGTCCGATCGTGCCGATGGTCCATCCGAGACCGTAGCTGGTCTGGGTGCCGTCGTCGGTGCAGATGAGAGGGGCGTACATCCGCTCAAGGTTGGGCTTGCTGAGCAGCACGCTGCCGTTGGACCCAAATCCCTTTCTCAGAAACAACTGTACCCATTTTGTCATGTCGAGAACGTTGGAGTTGATCTCCGCGGCGGGACCGACATTGGTGAAATCCTTGGGGGGAAGCGGATCGGCCTTCTCATACCCCTTGGCAAAGTTGGAGTCGTGCGTGAGGTCGGCAAGCGTGAAGCTCGTTTCCGTCATGTCGAGCGGCTCGAGGATCCGCGTCTTGATGATGGTTTCGTAGTCCGAGCCGGACAGGATCTCCAGGAGATGGCCGGCGACCATGTACATGATGTTGTTGTAAACGAACTTGGTGCGGAAGGCCGTTCCGCCAGCAACCGGCACGGGATCGAGATACCGCAGCCGGTAAAGCAACTGCGATCGTGTGAAGGGACCGAGGTACCAAAGGCAGTTGTGCGGCGCCAGGCCCGTTCGATGACAGAGGATGTCCACCAGCGTCGTTTCGCTCGAGGCTTGCGCATCCTTCATCTGGAATTCGGGGAAAAGCCGCTGTAGCGGCACATCGAAGCTGAGCTTGTTCTGCTCGATGTACATCGCGATCGCCATGCTGGTGAAGGCCTTGGTCGCTGAGCCGATGGCAAAGTTGGTGCAGGCATCGACTTCCGCGCCGCTGGCGCGATCGCGAAGGCCAAATCCTCCGGCGAAGGCGAGCTGTCCGTCCTTGATGACGGCGACGGCAACGCCGGCATCCGCGACAGGCTGAAAATTTTGAATCGCGTCCTCAACGACTTTTCGGAAATCAGGTCCCAGGTTCGAGCAATGAATTTTCATGGCGCACTCCGTTGCAATACAAAAAGGTGTCCACCATCACATCATAGAGTACCTTACCGGCAGAGTCTTGGGGCCGCCGAGAAAGACCGACGCCAGGCGCCGGGGCACGCCGGCCAGATCAATCCGCGCGACCCGGGCCAGGAATTCCTCGAAAAAGATCCGCATTTCCCGGCGGGCGAGATGCTGGCCCAGACAGGCATGCGCGCCATGGCCGAAGGCCAGGTTGCGGCCCGGATCGCGATCGACGCGAAAGCGATCCGGCTCGTCGAAGGCTCTCTCGTCGCGGTTGCCGGACAGGTAACACAACATCAGCCAGTCGCCTCTGGCGATACGGCGTCCGTGCATCAGCGTATCCGTGGTCGCGGTGCGCATCATGTGGTGCGCCGGCGTTGTCCAGCGTACCGCCTCCTCGACCAGCCGGGGCATCCGGCTGACATCGGTCTTCGCCATGCAAAACGCCTCGGCATTCTCGCACATCGCCCAGACCGCGCCCGACAACGCCGCCGCCGCGGTGTGGTGGCCGGCGGTGAGGATCAGCATGCAATAGCCGACGGCTTCGAACGCGCCGATCGGCCCGCCGTCGATCACCGCATTGGCGATGAAGCTCGTCAGATCGTCTTGCGGTCGGCGGCGGCGCTGCTCCAGCAACGGGGTGAAATAGGCGTCGAAGCCATCGAAGGCATCGCGCAGGCGCCTGGCGTGCCGGGTCGGATCGCGGCTCGCTCTGGTCTCGCGGTCCGGCGCCTCGTCCTGGCTGCGGAAGAGTTCCTGGATGAGATCGAACAGCCGCGGCTCGTCTTCCTCCGGGATTCCGAGAATCTCCATGACGACCCGCAACGGGAAATGGAGCGCCACGTCGCTGGCGAAGTCGCAGGATCCGCCACGTTCCGCCATCCGATCGACGGAGCGGCGCGCGAGGCGGCGAACGCGGTCCTCGAAAGCGCCGACGCCCTGGCGCGAGAACCAGGCCTGGGCGATCTGCCGGTACCGCGCGTGGTCGGGCGCATCCATCTGCAGCAGCGTCCGCATCAAATGCGGGCTGCCGCCCGTCAGCGACCGGGCGAGTTCGTCGGCGGCGCGCGGCACCAGCGTGGTCGCACGCTCGCCATTGCAGAACAGGTCGTGCCGGCGGCTGACCTCGAGAATGTCGGCGTGCGCGGTCACGGCCCAGAACGGATCGAAGCCGTCCGCCTCGATCATGACGAGCGGGTCATTGTGGCGGAGCCATCGGAAGCCCGCCATGAGGGTCTTTTGCGCGGCATAGGCCGCGGGGGAAACGATGAGGGCGCCGACCTTCTCCGGGCTCATCTCCGTCTCGTTCATCGCGGTTCCCTGCGCGAGAGCGCCGATCCCCCGGCCGGCCGCGGGCCTGTCATGGACGGCTGGATCGGCAGGCTAGCACGGAAATCGAGCGGCGAGGCAATCGGCGGACCGGGTGCGAGCTGCGCTCCGAGGGACGAAATTCCGGTCATCGATCCCGACGACGCAATGATTGCGGTGCGCGGGGTGCGCGATCAGCGATTCAACGCCACTTCCTTGAAGGCAACCACGAGCGGCCGCTCGAGCTTCCCCTGCATGCCCTGGATGATTTCGTAGGCGTCTTCCCGGGGCATGGTCGATCGGTAGGGCCGGTGCTCGATCAGCGCGGCAAAGATGTCGGAAATGGTCAGTATCCGGACGATGTCGGTGATATCAGCGGCACCCAGCGCATCGGGATAGCCGCTGCCATCGAGATATTCGTGATGGTGGCGGACCGCATCGAGGATCTCAGGCGAAATGCTGTGGTTCCGCCTCAGGACTTCCCATCCGGCGACCGGATGGGTCTCGATCAGCGCGCGCTCTTCCGCATCCAGCTGCCCGGGCTTGTCAAGGATTGCGAGCGGAATTCTCGCCTTGCCGATGTCGTGAAATATCGCCGCCGAATACAATCGCTCCATGTCCCGTCGCGCCAGACCGAGACTCAGTCCAAAATCGGTCGCCACGCCCGTGACCAGGAGACAATGTTGATAGGTGCCTTCGTGATGTCGGCGTACCGTCTCGAGCCAGTTCGACAGCCCGTCTTCGGCGATGTTGTCGGCAATCGCGCCGGCCGCATCCTTTGCGCCCCTGACGTCGACCGGCTTGCCGCTCACGACGGCGGAGAACATCGATCCGATGGCAATCGCACCGGCGTTCGCGGCCTCCCGGGCACCATGCAAAGCGTCGTCAAGGTGAATTTCGCCAGGACGGCTATCCGCCAGTTGTGCCAGCAATTTTTCCCGATGCGCGGGGGTGCCGAGCACCCGGCTCGCGCCCAGCGCATAGGCCTGAACGACGCACAAGCGCGCCTTCCGGTCGACCAGGAAAATTCGCTTGCGGATCTGGGCCAATTTATCGGATGCTTCCTTGAGTACCGCAACATTCTCGACGGATCGCAGGTCCGCCTCGATGACGACGGCGTCGACCTCGCCGCATCCGTCGCTCGCCTCACCAAGCAATTCCGATGTTACCGTGTGCCGCTCCTGCAGCATCGCCTGCAGGACAGCGCGCTTATCGGCAGCGTCGGCGATGACATGAACGAGCATGGTGGTCTCTTCTATCGGCCGTTCGGCAAGATGCTCTTCCGGCGGCGTTTGAAGTCCGGGGCCTTCATCGGGTGAGGAAGCGCTCGAGATCCGTGCAGATCTTGTGGGCCATTTCCGCCGTTATCTCGAATTTGATTTCTTCCTCGGTCGTGCTCAGCTCAACGACGCCGGTCAGCGGCTCCGTCGACTTGGTCGAGACGGTGATCTCGGTCATTCGGCTCAAATCCGTCATCTCAGATGACCTCTTTGGTCGGCTGTCGTTTCAGGGGCTTCTTCTCGGCCTTGTCCCGGGCCAGAAACTTCACCCCGATCTGCTCGCCGGCGACGCGCACCATTTGACAGCGACGAAACGCGACACCCGTCGACGACAGCAGCAGGAAGAATTCCTTGAGGTCCAATCCCTCGAAGGACCCCTCGACCTGCAGGCGCGCGCCGGTTTGCGAGACGTCGATCATCATGCAGTCCCGACGCCAGGTTCCGTCGATACCCATGATGTAGACGGGGATGCCGCGTTCGAAATCGACCCGCTCGCTCTTTCTGTCGCCATAGCCCATGATGCAGTCCGCTCTTTGAAAAATTGAAAGGGGTACCGGGCGTTCCCCGCACTTGCCTCGCGAAGCTGCCGAAGCCGCGCTGGCAAAGCTATTTGCCGGAAAATTCGCCCAGCAATTGCCTGCAACGCCACCGACACGGCTCGATTGCCGCGATCGGGAAGGCGATCGGCTTTTGCTCGGAAACAGGTCGGCGATTTGCCGCAACATGGCGACGCGCTTTGCCGATGAACCGCTTTGCAGTGCGGCATCGGGATCGTCGAATAGGGACGAGCTATCGGCGTTCTGCACGATCGCGATCCATCAAGTTGGGGAGAGCGCCGCTACGCTCCGCGTTCTTGCTTACGACTTCGGTTGATATCCGTAGTCACTCGACAATTCCCGTAGAATGCTCTCTAAATTACAATGTTCGGTAAATTGATTGGGCGGCCCGGGTCGCCAAAATTATCGTCGTCTAATTTGTTATTGATAATTCGGTTTGCTGCGGAGAAGTCATGTTGGGGGATCCTCGAGGCAACTATCGAGGTACAAAATATCCTACGATACACTCTGCCGTGCGACAGCGGGCGCTCGGCGATTTCTTGCGCAAGCATCGAGAGTCGGTGGTGATACCGGCCGACGACAAGCAGGTCGGCGAAAGAAGGCGGCGAACATCGGGGCTGCGGCGCGAAGAAGTCGCCCAATTGGCCGGGATCAGCTCGACCTGGTACACGCGGCTGGAACAGGGAAAGCAGGTAACGCCTTCCGGCGCAGCGCTTGGCCGCATCGCCGACGTGCTGCGGCTGGCGCCGGCAGAACGGGCTTACCTGTTTCAGGTGGCCCAGCGGGTCGACCCGAGTGGCGCCGCGAATTTCGCGGGCGAACTGGTTACCCATGCGATCGAAAGCTGCGTGCTCGCCATTTCATATCCCGCCGGCGTGCTCGACAAATACTGGACGCCGCTGTTCTGGAATGCCGCGTTGGCGGAGTTGTTCCCGGGCTGGTTGCAGGGTCCGGAGAAGAACCTGCTGCGCTATATGTTCCTGGATTCGGGCGTGAGAGAACTCGTCATCGATTGGGAGCCCCGGGCGCGTCGCCTGCTCGCCCAATTCCGGGTTGAATTCGGCAAGTATATCGATGATCCGAAGATGCTCGAGCTGATCCAGGGATTGAGCGAGGCGTCAGATCTGTTTCGGCAGTTCTGGGAAGAACAGCAGGTGCTGTGGTGGGAGGGTAACGAAAAGACCTTCAAGCATCCGCAGCGGGGCTTGCTGACTTTTTTTCAAACCACCTTCCTGGCCGCGCCCGACCCGACCCTCAAGCTGGTGATCCTGAAGCCCTGCGATTAGCCGCGCGCGCTCCCGTCAATCAACTGATTCCGGGACAGTTCGGGCGGAAGCGATTTATTGCGCCGCAATATAAATAAATCCCGCGCGCGGTGGCCGGGAAGCACTGTTCACTTTCAGTAACTATAAAGGTCAACGAAGCCTTTAAGCTCTGGTGCGAAATTATACCGGGCTACTACGGGTCCTGGGAGAGGCAGCGATGTATCCGCGGCGGTTCGCACGTGTTCGGCCTACCGGCAGAATTTCCGACAAGGCCAAGTTGATCGTTGGTCCCAAGGCTCCGCTGATCGATTGCCGGATCGTCGATTATTCGCCGGGTGGCGCGTGCCTGGAGCTATCGGGTCAGACCAAGGTGCCGACCCGATTCGAATTGTTGTTCGGCACCACCAGGAAGCGGTGCCGCGTGGTCTGGACCGCGGGGCGACGTATCGGCGTGGCCTTCTGACAACGCGCGCCTGAAGCCCGATTGGTTCTGACTGGAATCAGGACCGGGGCTCAGTTCCGGGGCCGGCTTTCTCTCGAAAACGCCATCGCGTTCAGTTGTTGCGCCGGCTCGCGCTGGTCGCGATCGCCGCGGCGGCAGTGCGGTTCTCGACGCCGAGCTTGGCGTAGATCTGCTCCAGATGCTTGTCCACCGTCCTTGGGCTCAGGCCCAGGATCTGCGCGATGTCGCGATTGGTCTTTCCCTTGGAAAGCCACGCCAGAACTTCGCCCTCCCGCGTCGTCAACCCGAGTTCGCTGGAGAATTCGGCCGGCAGGTTGGTGCTGGATTCCTTGGCGAGCCGCAGCAGGAATTCGTTGGGGCCGAGCTTGCCCATATATTGTAGCCGCAACTGCTCATTGTCGGGGAATGACGCCATCGCTGGCGTCTTTGCTCCGCTCTTGCCCTTCTGCGCCTGTTCGAGCCATTGCAGCATCGGACCGGGCAGCACCAGCTCGTCGTTGGCGCTGGCCGCCAGATTGGCCGACAGGAGTTTCTGCGCCTGCGGGGTCGCCCACATGATCGTGCCCTGCCGGTTGACGGCGAGCAGGAATCGCCCGGACACATCGAGCGCGGCACGCGCGCTCTGCGTCAGCCTGGCATTGGCGAGATGAACCCTGATCCGCGCCAGCATCTCCTCGATCACGATCGGCTTCGTCACGTAATCGACGCCGCCGGCCTCCAGCCCGCGCACGATATGTTCGGTCTCCGCGAGCCCGGTCATGAATATCACCGGCACGTTGCTCAGGCCGGCGTCGCGCTTGAGGCGGCGGCAGGTCTCGAAACCGTCCATGCCCGGCATCACGGCGTCGAGCAGAATGATGTCCGGCGTGATCTGGTCGACGATCCGCATCGCCGCCGCGCCGTCCATCGCGACCATCACCGTCATGTCCGCGCCGTCCAGCGCGTCGGTCAGGAGCCGCAGCGTTTCCGGAGAATCATCGACAACGAGCGCGATGTCGCGCTTTTTTGACTCAGTGGTCATACGAATGCAGGTGTTTCAGGGTTGCCATGTACTGATCGAGATCGAAGCGATCGATCAGAGAGCGCATTTGCGCGACGAAGTCGGCTTGTTCGGGAAAGTCGGTTCCTATTTCATCCAGCTTGACCTGGATCGCCCTGATATAGCCCAGTTGCCCAAGCCCGATCAGTTCCTCGACATGCTTGACCGGCGGCCGCGGGCCGCTGCCCGGCCGCCATTGCGGGACCACGATCTGATCGGTTTGATACTGCCATTCGAGCTTGAGCAGCTGGCGGATCAGCTCCAGCAGCCTCGGAATATCGATCGGCTTCATCAGATAGCCGTCATGAAACGGCTGCGCCATCGGCGCGCCGTGTGCCTCCAGCGCGCTTGCCGAAACCATCAGGATGCGGGCCTGATGATGACCGGTCGCGCGCAGCGTTTCCGCCACCGTCCAGCCATCCATGCCCGACATCGAGATATCCAGCAGGAACAGATCTGGCCGGCAATGCTGGGCGAGCGCGAGGCAGCCGGGCCCGTCCGGCGCGCTCAGCAGGATAAAGCCGAGCGGCGCCAGCACTTCGCGCAGGAGGTCGCGCTGCACCGGATCGTCGTCGGTGATCAGGATGGTCTTGCGCGGACCGTGATAGCCGAACAACGGGGCGTCGACCGGCGCGATCCGGGTCGGATTGGTCACCTCCGACAACAGGATCTTGACGCGAAACACGCTGCCGGTGCCCACCGTGCTGGTGACCCGGATGTCGCCGCCCATGACGCCCGCGAGCAGGCGGCTGATGGTCAGCCCCAGGCCGGTGCCGGTCTGCGGCTGCGAGATCCCGAGCGCGCCGCGCTCGAAGGGGGCAAAGATGCGCTCGAGGTCGGAGGGCTGGATGCCGGGGCCGGTGTCGATCACTTCGAACTCGGCGACGGGGCTGCGATAATGCACCACGAAATGCACGCTTCCGGTCTGCGTGAACTTGATGGCGTTCGACAGCAGGTTGATCAGGATCTGGCGCAGCCGCTTTTCGTCGGCATAGACCACGACCGGCAGCACCGCCGGACGCTTGAAGACGAAATCGATGCCCTTGGCGGCGGCCTGCAGGCGGAACATGCCGACCAGCTGATCGAGGAACTCGCTGAGGCGGACCTCGTCGCGCGACAGATACAGCCTTCCGGCCTCGATCTTGGAAATGTCGAGAATGCCGTCGATCAGTCCCGACAGATGGTCGGCGCTGCGGCGGACCACGCGGACCTGATCCCGCGGCTTTGACGGCAGGCTCGCATCCTGCTCCAGCAATTGCGCGTAGCCGGAAATCGCATTCAGCGGCGAGCGCAGCTCGTGGCTTAGGCCGACGACATAGCGGCTCTTCGCCAGATTGGCCGACTCCGCGACCTCCTTGGCGCGCTGCAATTCGGCGTCGGTGCGCTTGTGCGCGTCGATTTCCTGAATCAGGAGCGCGGTCTGCCGCCTGGTTTCCTCCTCCGCCGCGCGGCGGCTTTGCTGCGCCAGCACGAACAGCCACGCCACCACGCCGATGATGATGGTGAGCGCGAAGAACACCTTCCACAGCACGTCGGAGAGCTGCAGATTGTCGGCGTGAACCGTCGCCGAGGTCTGCAGATAGATCAGGCCGAGGGTCAGCCCGACCAGGCCCGCGGACACCGCGAACACGCCGAGATAATGTCCGAGCTGCGAATTGATCCGCGCATAGATCGGCTGCGGCAGCAGCTTGCCGAGGGTTTCGGAAACCTGCGCCTGAATCCGCGCATGCGGCTTGCAGAGATCGTGGCAGCGCGCGTCGAGCGAACAGCACAGCGAGCAGATCGGACCGGCATAGGCCGGACACGACGCCATGTCCTCCGGCTCGAAGGTATGTTCGCAAATGCAGCACTGGATCGCTTCGATGTTCTGCCAGCTGCGCTTCGGCTTGCGTGCGATGTAGTACTTGCCGTCGGTCGCCCAGGCGATCAGCGGCGCGGTGACGAACGCCACCGCCAGCGCGACGAACGGCGCCAGCGCCTTCGCGGTCGGGCCAAACAGGCCATAGAACGCCGTGATCGAGACGATGGTGGCGGTGGTCATCGCGCCGACTCCGACCGGATTGATGTCGTAGAGATGCGCGCGCTTGAATTCCATGTGTTGCGGCCGCAGCCCGAGCGGCTTGTTGACCACGAGATCGGCGACCAGCGCACCGACCCAGGCAATCGCCACGTTGGAGTAGAGTGCGAGCGTCTGCTCGAGCGCCTTGTAGACGCCGATCTCCATCAGCAGCAGCGCCACCACCACGTTGAAGACCAGCCAGACCACGCGGCCGGGATGGCTGTGGGTGAGGCGGGAAAAGAAGTTCGACCATGCGATCGAACCGGCATAGGCGTTGGTGACGTTGATCTTCAACTGCGACAGGATGACGAAGGTGCCGGTCAGCGCCAGCGCGAGATCCGGCTGCGACAGCACATAACGGAAGGCCTCGAGATACATGTGCGCGGGCTCGGCGGCATGCTCGTAACTGACGCCATGGCTCAGCGCAAAATAGGCCAGGAACGATCCGGCGAGCAGCTTGAGCGAACCGAGGATGATCCAGCCGGGGCCGGCGCTCAGCAGCGCGATCCACCACGAGGTCTTCGAGGTCCGCCGGTCGCGCGGCAGAAAGCGCAGGAAGTCGACCTGCTCGCCGATCTGCGCCACCAGCGAGAACACCACCGAAGCGGCGGTGCCGAACAGCAGGAGATCGAGATGGCCCGAGAGGTTGCCGTGCTCGCCGGGGAAATTCCGCCAGTCCACGAAGGAGTGCGGATTGGCCCAAGCGATCGCCGCGAACGGCAGGATGTGAAGGATGATCCACAGCGGCTGCGTCCACAGCTGGAAGCGGCTGATCAGCGTGATGCCGTGAGTGACGAGCGGAATGATGACGACGGCGCTGACGAGATAGCCGATCGGGCGCGGGATGCCGAAGCACAGTTCCAAGGCGGTTGCGAGAATCACCGCCTCGATGGCGAAGAAGATGAAGGTGAAGGAAGCGTAGATCAGCGAGGTGATGGTCGAGCCGATGTAACCGAAGCCGGCGCCGCGCGTTAACAGGTCGATGTCGATGCCGCATTTGGCGGCATGATAGGCGATCGGCAGGCCGCAGCAGAAGATGATGACGCTGACCACCAGGATCGCGGCGGTGGCGTTGGTGACGCCATAGTTAAGGGTGATGGTGCCGCCGATGGCCTCCAGCGCCAGGAACGAGATCGCCCCCAGTGCGGTGTTGGCGACGCGGGCGGCGGACCAGCGCCGCGCGCTCTTGGCTGTAAAGCGCAGCGCGTAATCTTCCAGCGTCTGGTTGGCAACCCATTGATTATATTGGCGCCTGACGCGGTCTATCCGCTGCCGCCCTGCCACTTCGATACTCCTGACCCCCAAAACGTCACATCTGCAAAGCCTGGCAAAAATCTACGTCGCTATTTTGCGGTGCAATATACGCGATCTTGCGTATCTGTGCACTGCACAATTTCAGCAATCCTCGCCCCCGGCAATAACGCGTACTCGAACACGAATGGGGTGAACATGTCAGACGACAAGAAACAGGGGCTGGAGTCGGCATTCCGCCGCAAGCTGCTGATGGGGATGGCGGCGATCCCCGCCTTAACCATGCTTCCCCGCCCGTCCTTTGCGGAGGCACCGGCAACTTCCGCGATCAACACCACCGGACTCGCGGTTACCGATACTGAGGTGACCGTCGGCATCCTGCACTCGGCCACCGGTACCATGGCGATTTCGGAAACCGGCTCCATCGAGTCCGAAAAGCTTGCCATCGCACAGATCAACGAAGCGGGCGGCGTGCTCGGCCGCAAGATCAAGATCATCCAGGAAGACGGCGCCAGCGACTGGCCGACCTTCGCCGAGAAGGCCAAGAAGCTTCTCGTCAACGACAAGGTCGCGGCGATCATGGGCTGCTGGACCTCGGCCTCCCGCAAGGCGGTGCTGCCGGTCGTCGAGCAGTATAACGGCATGCTCTATTATCCGACCTTCTACGAAGGCCTCGAGCAGTCCAAGAACGTCATCTACACCGGCCAGGAAGCCACCCAGCAGATCCTCGCCGGCCTGAACTGGATCAACAAGGAAAAGGGCGCGAAGTCGTTCTTCTTCATCGGCTCGGACTACATCTGGCCGCGCACCTCGAACAAGATCGCCCGCAAGCACGTTGAGAACCATCTTACGGGCTGCAAGGTCGTCGGAGAGGAATATTATCCGCTCGGCAACACCCAGTTCAACTCGGTCATCAACAAGATCAAGCTGACCAAGCCGGACGTGATCTTCGCCGACGTCGTCGGTGGCTCCAACGTCGCGTTCTACAAGCAGCTCAAGGCGGCCGGTATCGACCTGTCCAAGCAGCTGCTGCTGACCATTTCGGTGACCGAAGACGAAATCGACGGCATCGGCGGCGAGAACATCGCGGGTGCCTATGCGTGCATGAAGTACTTCCAGTCGCTCGACAATCCGAACAACAAGCTGTTCGTCCCGGCCTTCAAGAAAATGTGGGGCGAGAAGACGGTGATCGGCGACGTCACCCAGGCCGCCTATCTCGGCCCGTGGCTGTGGAAGTTGGCCGCTGAGAAGGCCGGCAGCTTCGACATCGACAAGATCGCGGCGGCTTCGCCCGGAATCGAATTCAAGGGTGCGCCGGAAGGCTACGTGCGGATCCATGAAAACCACCATCTGTGGTCGAAGACCCGGGTCGGTCGGGCCAAGCTCGACGGCCAGTTCGAACTGGTTTTCGAGACCACCGATCTGGTCGAGCCGGATCCGTTCCCGAAGGGCTACCAGTAACGCGGGTTCCCATCGCGCTTACCCAGGCCGCCGCTCTCAAGCCGCAGCTTTCAAGCCTCTCCCTGGCGCGGATCGTCAATCCG
>JBAUUA010000565.1:0-18923 GCA_049582465.1 Bradyrhizobium sp.
GTGCAAATGTACGTTGCCCATATCATGCTGTTCCTGATCTTCACCGCGCAGATCGCGCGTGCCGCCAGGAAATTTGACAATCCGATGTATGAGAATGAATTCAACGTCTTCAATTTTCTCCAGCATCCCGACATCCTGATCGGACAGGCGCTCACGCTGCGGTACAAACCGGTCGATCTCGACGTGCTGCCGCTCTATATTTCGCTGATAGCGGCTTCGCCGCTGATCCTGTGGTGCATGGTGCGCCGCCCGAACCTGACCTTGCTCGGCTCAGCGGTCCTCTACGTTTTGGCTCGCTGGTTCGACTGGAACCTCCCTTCATATCCACCGGGCGCAACCTGGTACTTCAACCCGTTTGCCTGGCAATTGCTGTTTTTTTTCGCCGCATGGTGCAGCGTCGGGGGCGCCGCCAAATACTGGCATCTGATTCAATCCCGCATGGTGTTTGCGATATCCCTTGCGTGGATTGCCTTTGCCTTCATGATCGTGATGACCTGGCACAGCGACTTCCTGGCATCGCTGATTCCGAAATGGATGATCAAGGCGATCTATCCGATCGACAAGACCGATCTCGATATGTTGCGTTTTACGCACTTCCTCGCTGTGGCGGTCGTGGTGTCGCGATATGTCCCGCACAACTGGGGACCGCTCACCGCCAAATGGACTTACCCGCTCAGGCTGTGCGGCCGGCATTCGCTGCCGATTTTCTGCATTGGCGTATTCCTGTCCTTTGGGGCGCATTGGATCCTGGTGCAGTATGACTCGGGAATCTTGACGCAGATCGGCGTCAGCATCGCCGGATTCCTGATCATGATCGCAATCGGATGGGCTTTGGATCAGAGCCAGAAGGTCCCCGACTTGTTCGTCGAGGTAACCGATCTCGAGGCACCCAAGGCTGCGACCGGGCCGAGCACAGCGTGATCACCGCCGGCGCCTGGAAGGGCTCAATTTTGAGCGTCATCGTCCATTCGGACTTCGTCAGAGGAGTCATCTATGCCCAGACGCCTATTGATCATCTGTAGCATACTTCTGTTTTCGACTTGCGTCGCTCCGGCGCAAACTCCATCCCCCGAGGCTATGACCGCCGCGCGCAGCCTGGTTACTACGCTAGGGCTGTCCGATCAGTACAAGGCGCTCCTGCCGGTCATTCTGCTAGGCCTCAAGCCCGTGCTGACACAGGAAAGGCCGGAAATGGAACGCGCATTCGATGCGGTGCTTCCGAAGATGGCGGAAACCTACACTCCATATTACACCGCGATGGTCGACGCCGCCGCCACCATTTATGCCAACAATTTTACGGTAGACGAGCTGCGTGAAATAGAGGCGTTCTATGGCCGGCCAGCCGGAAAAAAGCTTTTGGAAAAGTCGCAAGCTATTGCGCAGCAGAGCACGCAGGTGGGTCAGGAAACCGGCCGCAAGGCGACCGAGGCTCTACGCGCGCGTTTGACCGAGCTGCTGCGACAGACGGCGCACTAGGCGTGATGGTGCGGGATGATCAAGACCGAGGGGCATCTGACCGGGGAGCGCCTTCCCGGCATTGCGGAGAAAGCCTTACCGTGGAGCAGGGCGATACGATCAATCGCGCGCCTCGACGCCTGCGATATCGCCACCGTCGCGCTGATCGCGGCGCTTGTCGTCATCGCGCTGTGCACCTTCAAGGATTACGCGATCTCCAACGATGAAGGCGTGCAGCATCACTATGGCGAACTGATCGTTGCCTATTACCGGAGCGGATTCAGGGTTCGTGATCTATTTACCTTCCAGAATCTTTACCTCTACGGCGGACTGTTCGACGTTATTGTCGTGGCGCTCGCCAATGTCATTCCGGCTGATCCCTACGAATTGAGTCATGTCCTTTGCGCAATGACGGGGATTGGTGGGGTAGCCGCCAGCGCGGCGACGGCGCGATTGATTGCGGGTCCTCGCGCGGGTCTGATCGCGGCTGTGGCCCTTGCACTTTGCGGCGCATGGTACGGCGCCATGTTCAACCACACCAAGGACATTCCGTTCGCCGCCGCCATGACGGGGGTAACGCTGTTTCTCGTCCGCATCCTTCGCCAAATGCCGTTGCCTCGCATCATCGACGTCGCAGCGCTCGGTGTCTTTGCGGGGGCAGCTCTTGGAGTGCGAAGCCTTGGTTTGCTGCTGTTTGTCTATCTCGGTCTCGCCATCGTTATCTGCCTGCCCTGGCGAGAGAACGGTGGCGCGCGTTTGCGTTTTGCGACCAGCTCCGCGTTGAGGACCTTCCCGGGGGTAGCATTGGCGCTTCTCATCATGATCCTGGCCTGGCCATGGGCCGCGCTGTCGCCGCTCAATCCGATCCGCGGTCTGTTTGCCTTCTCGGAATTTCATTACGCCATCCGCACCATGTTCGCAGGCCGCATTTACGAGATGGCCGATGTGTCGCGGATCTATGTTCCGGGCTATCTCTTGATCCGCGTGCCGCTGATCACTCTGGCCGGCGCGGCTGTCGCGATGAGTTCACTTCTTTGGCAACCCATCGGACGCGAGCCGCAACAGCGGCGCCGCGAGCTCGCCCTGGTGTCATTGACGATCATAGTTCCGCTGGCAAGCGAGGTGCTGTTTCACGGACCTGCGTTCACTGGAATGCGGCACTTTCTATTCGTGCTTCCTCCGCTCGCGATACTGGCGGGCGTCGGTTTCAGTCAGTTGGTTGACGCGCTCGAAATGAAGGGGCGGCGGTTGGCCGGCGCCGCCATCGCTTTGGTTGGCGCATGCTTCTTGTGGGAGGGGGTAACCCTCGTCCGGCTGCACCCCTACGAGAACCTGTCCTACAATGCCCTGGTCGGAGGCCTTGAGGGTGCATTCCGCCGCTATGACATGGATTACTGGTTCAACAGCATGCCGGAGGCGATCCATCTGCTGGAGGCGTATCTGCGCACCGAGAAACCGCTGGACGAGACCCTGCCCCTGAAGATCTATTCGGTTGCAGTTTGCGGGGAACGTTTGACCTTTGATCGGACCGTCACGATTCCGCAATTGCAATGGGATTTCAGGCCTGCGTGGGAGGATTCCGAGTTCTTTATCGCGACGACACAAATGAATTGCGACCGCGATCTCGATGGCGAGATCGTCGGCACGGTGGAAAGATTTGGCGTTCCCATTGCCTATGTGAAGGACAGGCGGGCCATCATGCAGCGAGCCACCGCAAGCCTTGCATCGACGCAACCGTGAGAGCACCCGTGTGCGTATCACGGTTGCAGTCTTTTTGGTGGCCTGCGCGTGTCCCGGAATGACCATTCAGGACATTTCGCGACGCCAGACTATTTGATCTTGTGGTAAGCGGCGGCAGAACGGGCTGGATCGGTATGCTGAAGGGTATCCTGCTCGATTGCAGCACCCGCGCGCGCCCGATATCAAATTACTCGGCGGCCTGCTTGATCGAGCCTTGTTCGCTCGCGGGATGATCCAGATCGGCATCCCCGGATCGTCCCCAGCCCGAGAACCAGTTCGATAGCCGGTCGAGATAGAGGTACACCACCGGCGTGGTGAACAGCGTCAGCGCCTGGCTGACGATCAGGCCGCCGACCATCGCGTAGCCGAGCGGCTGGCGGATTTCCGAGCCGGTGCCGGTGCCCAGCATCAGCGGCACGCCGCCCAGCATCGCCGCCATCGTCGTCATCATGATCGGACGGAACCGCAGCAGCGCGGCCTTGCGGATCGATTGCTCCGGCGACAGGTGCTCGTCGCGTTCGGCCGAGATCGCGAAGTCGACCATCATGATGCCGTTCTTTTTGACGATGCCGATCAACAGGATGATGCCGATCAGGGCGATCAGGCTGAAATCGAATCCGAACGCCATCAGGATCGCGAGCGCGCCGACGCCGGCCGAGGGCAGCGTCGAGAGAATGGTCAAGGGGTGGATGTAGCTTTCGTAGAGGATGCCGAGGATCAGGTACACCACGACCAGCGCCGCCAGGATCAACAGCGGCACGGTGCTGAGCGACTGCTGGAACGCCTGCGCGGTGCCCTGGAAGCTCGAATTGAGGGTTGCGGGCGCTCCCAGTTCGACCATCGACTTTTGCACGGCATCGGTGGCCTGCCCGAGCGCCACGCCCTGGGCCAGGTTGAAGCTGATGGTGATCGCCGGGAACTGGCCCTGGTGGCTGATCGAGAGCGGCCGGACCGGCACGCTGCTCCAGGTCGCGAACGTCGACAACGGCACTTCATCGCCCGTGGTCGGTGATTTGACGTAGATCTTGCTCAGCGTGTCGAAGCTGCCCTGCAGCTCCGGCAGGATCTCCAGGATCACGTGGTAGCTGTTGAGCTGGGTGAAATACTGGGTGACCTGGCGCTGGCCGAAGGCATCGTAAAGCGTGTCGTCGATCAGCTGCGGCTGGATGCCGTAGCGCGCTGCGGTGTCGCGATTGATCTTCAGCTCCAGTGTCGTGCCCTGGGTCTGCTGGTCGGTGGCGACGTCGCGCAGCTCCGGCAACGTCTGCATCTTCGCCAGAATCTTCGGCGCCCATTCGTTCAGCTCGCCGAGATTGGCGTCCTGCAGCGTGAATTCGAATTGCGTCCGCGTCGGCCGGCCGCCGAGCCGGACGTCCTGCGCCGCCTGCATGTAGAGCCGGGCGCCCTCGACCTTTTCGAGCTTGGGACGCAGGCGGGCGATGATCTGCTGGGCGGAAGCGCTGCGTTCATCGCGCGGCTTCAGCGTGATGAACAGGTTTCCGTTGTTGCCGGCCCGGCCGCTGCCGCCGATCGCCATCGCCACGCTGGCGACGTCGGGGTCGGCCTGCACGATCTTGCCGAGGGCCTCCTGGTGCTGCTGCATCGCCGCGAAGGAGATGTCTTGCGAGGCTTCGGAGGTGGCGGTGATCAGGCCGTTGTCCTGCTGCGGGAAGAATCCCTTGGGAATGACGATGAACAGATAGACCGACAATGCGAGAGTTGCGAAGAAGATCAGGAGCGTTGTCTTGCTCCACCGCATCGCCCGGTCCAGGCCGCCTTCATAGGCATGAAGCATCGCGTCGAACGCGCGCTCGCTCCATTGATAGAAGCGGCCGTGCTTGGTCTCGCCATGCGCGCGCAGGAAGCGCGATGCCATCATCGGCGTCAGCGTCAGCGACACCACCATCGAAACGAAGATCGTCATCGCCAGCGTCACGGCGAATTCGCGGAATAGGCGGCCGATAATGCCGCCCATCAGCAGCAAGGGGATCAGCACCGCCACAAGCGAAATACTGATGGACACGATGGTGAAGCCGATTTCGCTGGCGCCCTTGAAGGCGGCGGCAAGGGGCCGCTCGCCTTCCTCGATGTAGCGGGTGATGTTTTCCAGCATCACGATGGCGTCGTCGACCACGAAGCCGACCGCGATCGTGAGCGCCATCAGCGACAGATTGTCGAGGGTGTAGCCGAACACCCACATCAGCGCGCAGGCGCCGAGCAGCGCCAGCGGCACGGTCACGGTTGGGATGACCGTCGCCCAGAAACTGCGCAAGAAGATGAAGATCACCATGACGACCAGCGCGATCGTCAGGAGCAGGGTGAACTGGACGTCCTCGACGGCGGCGCGGATGGTCTGGGTGCGGTCGCTGATCAGCTCGATCTTGATCGCCGGCGGGATCGCCGCGACCAGCCTTGGCAGCATCGACTTGATCTTGTCCACGGTCTCGATGACGTTGGCGCCGGGCTGCTTGAACACCACGAGGAACACGCCGCGCTTGCCGTTGGCCCAGGCCGCCTGCTTGGCGTCCTCCGGGCCGGTGACGGCCTGGCCGATATCCCTGATCCGCAGCGGCCCGCCGTTGCGGTAGGCGATGATGACGTCGTTCCAGTCCTTGGAATCCAGCAGCTGATCGTTGGCGTAGATCGTATAGGCGCGCGTCGCGCCGTCGATGTTGCCCTTCGGGCTGTCGACCGTCGTGATCGCGATCTGGCTGCGGACATCCTCCAGCGACAGGCCCTTGGCGACCAGCTTCGCCGGATCGACCTGGATACGGATCGACGGCTTTTGCTGGCCGCCGATGATGACCTGCGCCACGCCCGAGATCTGGCTGATCTGCTGCGCGAGTTGGGCATCGACGGCGTCGCTGACGGTGGTCAAAGGCAGGGTGTCGGAGGTTGCCGACAACAGCAGGATCGGCGAGTCCGCTGGGTTGACCTTGCGGTAGGTCGGCGGCGAGGGGAGGTTCTTCGGCAGCTGGCCGCTGGCGGCGTTGATGGCGCCCTGAATGTCGTTGGCGGCGCCGTCGATGCTGCGGTTGAGATCGAACTGGATGGTGACGGCCGCCGTTCCCAGATAGCTCGTCGAGGTCATCTGGGCGATGCCCGGAATCTGCGCGAACTGCCGCTCCAGCGGCTGCGCCACCGAGGTCGCCATGGTTTCGGGGCTCGCGCCCGGCAATGTCGCGGTGACCTGGATGGTCGGGAAGTCCACCTGCGGCAGCGGCGCGACCGGCAACAGCGGGTAGGCGACGAGGCCGACGAACAGAATGCCGGCCATCATCAGCGAGGTGCCGATGGGATAGCGGATGAAGGGTGCGGAAATGCCCTCGCTCATTCCTGCTTGACCCCGGCTTGCGCTGGATCCGAACTTGCCACCGCCGTGCTGACGAGGGTTCCAGGCCGCACCTTGTACACGCCGGCCGTGATCACCTGATCTCCCGGCGACAGGCCCTCATCGACCACCGAGCGGCCGTCGATCGATTGGCTGACCTTGACCTTGCGCAGTTCGGCCTTGTTGTCCTTGCCCACGGCATAAGCGTAGAGACCGTCATTGCCGTGCTGGATCGCATCGTCCGGAACCACGGTGGCGTCCTTCAGCGTCTTCACCAGCAGCCGCGTGGAGACTGACTGGCCCGGCCACAAGGCGTGGTCCTTGTTGTCGAACACCGCCTTGAGGCGAATAGTCCCGCTGGTCGTGTCGACCTGATTGTTGATCACCGCCAGCTTTCCCTCCGAGAGGGTTTTCTTGCCGTCGGTCGTCAGCGCGATGACCTTGAGCGGGGCAACCGACTGCGCCTCGCTTATATACGGTAGTTGCTCCTCCGGCGCGGTGAAGATGACGGCGATCGGCTCGACCTGGGCGATCGTCACGATGCCGGTCTGGGTTGCCGCGTTGACGATGTTGCCGATGTCGACCTGACGCAGCCCGGCAACGCCCGAGATTGGCGCTTTCACCTGGGTATAGTCGAGCTGGGTCTGGGCGTTGAAGATGGCCGCATCGTCGGCCGCCAGCTGCGCGGTCAATTGGGCAACGGTGGAGCGCTGGGTATCGGTCTGCTGCCGTGTCGCGAATTCGCCGAGCTTGGTATAGCGCTGCAGATCGAGGTTGGCGTTGGCCAGATTGGCCTCATCCTGCGCCTTCTTGGCCTTGGCCTGATCGAGCGTCGCCTGGTAGGGGCGGGGATCGATCTCGACCAGGAGGTCGCCCTGATTGACGATCTGGCCTTCCTTGAAGGCGATCTTGTCGATCTGGCCATCGACCCGCGTCCGTACCACGACGGTGTTGAAACCCTGCACCGTTCCGAGACCGCTCAGATAGACCGGAAAATCAGCTTTCTGGACCGGTGCGATGGTGACGCGGATCGGATTGGGCGCCGATTTCTGCGCATTGCCGGCTGTCGTCTGGCTTTCGCCGTGGAACCGCTGCCAGCCGTAGACCCCTGCCGCGGCGAGCACTGCGGCCAGCAAAACCCAACGGATGGTTCGCGCTACGGTCATGTCAGCTCATTGCGTTCAAAAATAAGTAATGGGTCTTCAAAACGGTTCCCATCGACCAGATATAATATGCGTGCATTTTATGTGTAAACACACTATAGCTTGAAGAAACCTAAACAATTGGAAAGCTTTGGGGGGCGGAAACGACGGAATGTCTCTGGATCTGAAACGCCAGCTCGTTGCGCAACTTGTCGAAAGCTCGCGGCTGTTGCGCAACTATATCGATCACCGCGCCAAGGGCCGTGGCACCACCCGCGCGCAGTGGATTGTGCTGTTTCGTTTGCGGCAGCAGGAAGGCTTGTCCCAGGTCGATCTCGCCGAGGTGCTCGAACTGCAGCCGATCTCGCTGGTGCGCCTGCTCGATCGTCTGGTCGAGCATGGCCTGCTCGAGCGGCGGCACGATCCCAAGGATCGCCGCGCCAACCGGCTGTTCCTGACCGCGAGCGGCCGGCAGCTTGTCGACGATCTCGACAGCCTGCGCGATTCTATTGCCTCGGACGTGCTGCAGGAGATCCCGGACGGCGCGATTGAAGCCACCCTGCAGACGCTCCGAGACATCAAGGACCGGATCAAGGGCCAGGCCGAATCGTCCGGCACCATCGCGGCCAAGTAAGCGGGCAGGGCTGCCAGCCGGATGCGCACCCGCGTCTCTGCAGATATCGCGCGCATTTTCTGAAAATTGAACGTTTCCAATCTGGAGCGTGACGCTGCGCGTTGTCACCGCGGCACGCGTCGTTCATAGCACGGCGGGCGTGGCCGCCGCGCCTGGTTAGCAGCGCGCTACAGCCCGGGGAGTTGCATGATGGATGAATTGAACGGCCGCATGATCGCGTGCCAGATTCTGATCACCGGGCTGATCGCGCGCGTCGCCAACAATTCACCCGATCCGCTGCGCTTTCTGACCGATTTTCGCGATGAAATCAGGGCCGTGGTGAAGGGCGTCAACATCGCCGGGATGGACAACACCGATCGGGTGCGACAGGTCGCGCAGCGAACCGTCGATGAATTGTTTTCGCTGATGAAGCCGCCCAGCATCGATTGATCGATGCAGGAAGGCCCGATGCAGCAGCGACTTTCTGCATCAGATTAGAACGCTTACAAACGTTGTTTTAGAACGATTTCAAACTCCAGCTTAGAATCGTTTTGATCTGGATGTATTCAAGCAAGGCAAAGCCGCGTTCGCATTGACCCGAATTTTTTCGCTCGATACCAACGCTTCATCGCTCGATGCAAATGAACCGCACGAGCGAATGGGGATCTGGTTCAAGGGGCAAGCGGGATGGGTCAGGCAATAGCACCGAGGTCGTTGCGTTCGGTCGCAACGGTGAACCTGGTGAACGAAAATTTCGAAAATTATTCCGGTCGAAAAGTCTCGGCGGTCGCCGGCCTGATCGCGGTCGCGTCGTTCTCGGGCGCCGAAGCGCAGCAATCGAACCTTCCGCCGGTCACGGTCGATGCCCCGGTCGAGCGCCCGCGCCCCGCTATGACAAAACCTACGCCGGACCAGATCCGTGCCCGCAACGCGCTACGCCGAGCCGCGCGGCGGACGCAGCCAGCGCAGGTCGCGGCGGTGCCGTTTCCCAATGCGGGCGGCCTGAACGCCGACCGCGACCCCTATGCGGATCCGGCCGCACCCTACAAGGTCGATCACGTGCAGGCGTCGGGCAAATTTCCCGAGCCGATCCTGAACACGCCGAAATCCATTACGGTTCTCTCCAAGGAAGTGCTGGAAGACAAGAACGCGACCACGTTGAAGCAGGCGATCCTGAGCACGGCCGGCGTCACGCTCGGTACCGGCGAGGGCGGCAACGCCTTTGGCGACCGTTTCTTCATTCGCGGTTTCGACGCCCGCAACGACGTCTTCATTGACGGCGTGCGCGACTCCGGCGTCAGCGTGCGGGAGAATTTCTTCACCGAGCAGGTCGAGATTTTGCGCGGGCCGGGTTCGTCGTTTGCTGGCCGCGGCACCACCGGCGGTGCGATCAACATCGTGACCAAGCAGGCGACGACCGAGAAAAGCTTCTACAACATGGACACCACGTTTGGCACCGACCAGACGAAGCGGGTGACGCTGGACGTCAACCAGGTGATCAGCCCGACGCTGGCCGTTCGTGCCGGCGGTCTGTTCCAGGACGCCAATGTCGCCGGCCGCAGCTACGTCACCGATGACCGCAATGGTGGTTTCGTCGCGGCAACCTGGAAGCCGGTCGATGCGGTGAAGATCACCGGAAACTACATTCATACCGAACTGACCGGCATCCCCGATTTCGGCGTGCCGTATTACCGGCCGAGCACGGCCTCGACCGCCGGCGGTCCATTCACGGACTTCGGCGTCAATCGCAACAATTTCTACGGCTTCGTCAGTCGCGACTTCTTCAGGACCGGACAGGACATCGGCACGATCAACGCCGAGGTCCAGATTACGCCGGACCTGATGATCAGCAACAAGATCCGGGACTCGCGCTCGACCCAGAACTACATCGGCACGCTTCCCGAAGCGCCAAATCTGTCGACCCTGACGCTCAGCGCCAATCCGCAGAGTCGCTTTCAGGTTACCGACGTGTTCGCCAACCAGACCGAAGCGACCTACAAGTTCAATGACGCCGCCGGCTTCAGGCACACGGTACTCGGGGGCATCGAGTACGATCGCGAGCGATCGTCGATCGACAAGTATACCGGACTCAATTCCGAGTTGGTGACCGGCACCCCGTTCAGCGGTACCGGATCGAAGAGCGACGTCAGCATATTCGCTCCGCAATACACGAACCAGCCGTTCGGGATACCCTCGCTTGCGGGATTGCCGACCAAGATCGGCATCGACACAACAAGCGGATACATCATCGATACCGCCAATTACCGCGAGCTGATGATCCTCAACGGTGGTTTCCGCTACGATGACTACAGCATCAAGACGTCTGGATATGGGGCGAATAGTGCCTTCGGCCAGCAGTCGGCGGAATTCCAGATTCCCAACTTCAACCTCGGCCTGACGCTCAAGCCATTGCCGAACGGCAGCGTCTATGTGGCTTACGCGACTTCGGCGAACCCTGTCGGCGCCGAGTTCGACGGCACCAGCACGGCCTATGGCGGCATCAATCCGGTGCTGACCGGCGGCAACACGCAGATATTCGGGCCGGAAAAAAACAAGGCCATCGAGGTCGGAACCAAATGGGAGTTGTTCGACCGTCACCTCTTGTTGACGGCAGCTCTGTTCCAGACCGAAAAAGAAAACGCTCGCGAAGCGCAAAATGTGAACAATGCCACCGCGGCCGCCGCGCTTGGGTGTGTCTATCCGACCGGTACGTCGGGCAATATTTCCTGTATCACGGCCGGCGCCGCTTACCGCATCCGCGGTATCGATCTCGGCGTCGGCGGAAAGATCACGGACAAGTGGAGCGTGTTCGGCGGGCTCGTGCTGATGGAGTCGGAGGTCACGAAGTCGTTGGCGCCGTCGGCCAACACGGCGCTATACCCCACCAACGTCGGACTTCAGCTCGCCAACGTCGCGCATCAGTCCTTCAGCCTGCTCACCAAATATCGGCTCACGGATGTCTGGGAAGTCGGCGGACAGGCGGTGTACCGCTCGAAGATCTACGGCGGCACCTTGCTGGCTGCGAACCAGGGCACGTCGATTCCGAGCTATTGGCGTTTCGACACCTTTGCCGAGGCCAAGATCAACCAGAACTGGACGGTGAAGCTGTTCGTCAACAACATCTTCGACAAGCGCTATTACGACGCGCTGTATCAGAGTGCCGCCCCGTTCGTGCTGGAGGCGCCCGGCCGCGCCGCCTATCTGGTTATTTCGGCGCGGTACTGATCGAGACGGTCGAAAGCGAATTGTATGCTGATCTGTGTTCCGGAAGTACTGAGCAAAAGCGAGGTGGCGGATTTCCGCCGCCTGATGGATGGCTATGCTTGGGAAGACGGCCGTTCCACCGCCGGCGCGCAGTCGGCCGATGTCAAAAGCAATGAGCAATTGCCGCCGGACAGCGAACTGGCCCGCAAGCTCGGCAAACGCATCATCTCGGCGCTGACGGCCAGTCCGCGTTTTGTCTCCGCCGCGGTACCGCTGCAGATCTTTCCGCCGCTGTTCAACCGCTATGCCGCGGAGGGCGGCCATCATTTCGGCATCCACGTCGACAATGCCGTGCGCGGCGATCACCTGACCGGCATGCGGATCCGGACCGACCTGTCGGTCACGCTGTTTCTGTCTGAGCCAGCCGAATATGACGGCGGGGAACTGGTGGTCGAGGACCTCTATGGTTCCCACGAGGTCAAGCTGCCGGCCGGCGATCTCGTGCTTTATCCCTCGTCCAGCCTGCACATGGTGACGCCGGTGACCCGCGGCATGCGCGTTGCCTCGTTCTTCTGGCTGCAGAGCATGATCCGGGATGCCCAGGCGCGGACCATGATTTTCGATCTCGACAGCGCGATCCAGGAGCTGGTCACGCGTCTGGGACGAAATGACCCTGAAACGGTCAAATTGACCGGCATCTATCACAATCTCATTCGCTACTGGGCCGAAGTATGAACACTTCGCTAGGCGCAATCCCGCAGATGTTATATTGTAACAACGGGAGCGGCCGAGGCGGGTTTCCAGAACGTCCGGTCAAGGTGCGTGCCGACATGAAATGGTTTCGATCAAACATCAGACTGGGGTCGCGGCTCGCGCTGCTCGCGCTCGCAATCCAGTTCCTGCTGTCGTTCGGACATTTCCACGAGGGCAGCGCGCAGGCCGCGTCCGCGTCGATGGACGCGAAGCGACCGGGCCTGCATCACAGGGTCGCGGTCGCGCAGTTGGGCGCATCGGATCGAGCGTCGCAGACCAACCCCCCGAAGTTCTTGAGTCCGGTCCGGTCGAAGACCTCCGACCATATGCCCCCGGGCCACCCAGGCGACGATTGCGCGATCTGCGCCGTGATGGCGCTGGCCAATACCGTCGTGGATGCGGCGCCACCTTTACTGCTGTCGCCTCATGCGACCGCATTCTCTTATTTGGTTGCCGACGCATGGTCCGCCGAACCGAACTCGGCGCGTGTCGCATTCCAGCCGCGCGCTCCGCCGATGGCCTGACATCGACGGTTGGCATGGGCGTGATCGCGTCCGTTTCGGCCGTGTCGTGGTCTTTCCCGGCATTCCGCACGCGCTTTGACTGGCTGGATGCATGTGTCACAACCTGATCCGCTACTGGACCGAAATATGAACAGTCTTTCCCTTCGAGCGATTTACGGCGTGATGTCGGCGCTCGCGATGCTGCTGCTGGTGTCGCCATCGTCCGCGCAGCAACAGAATGCGGCCCCTGCGGCCCAGCAGGCTCCCGCGCTGTCGAAGCCCGCAACCGTTCCGGCGCAGGCCGCCCCGGCGATGCAGGCTCCGGCGCCATCGGCGGCCGTGCCATCGGCTTCGGACATGAGCGCAGCGGCTCCCGCCGATGCCAAATCCTTGAAGTCGACCGGGCTGCGCGAGCTGTCGCCGTGGTCGATGTTCCTGTCGGCCGACATCTTGGTCAAGGCAGTCATGATCGGGCTCTCCTTTGCCTCGCTGACGACCTGGACCGTCTTCATCGCCAAGATGATCGAGCTGTCGGTCGTGCAGCGCAAGCTGCGCGGCGCGCTCGGCAAGATCGGCGACGCCCGGTCGCTGGCCGAAGCGCAGTTCGCGCTCGGCGGAAAGGACAGCGTGCTGTCGTCATTGCTGGCGGCCGCGATGCGCGAGGGCAGGCTGTCGGCGGGAATTTCCAGCGACGCCGGCATCAAGGAGCGGGCCGCCTCGAGCTTTGCCGAGATCGTGCGCGCCGAGGCGCGCCGGATCCGCCTCGGCATGGGCGTGCTGGCGACCATCGGCGCGACCTCGCCATTCGTCGGGCTGTTCGGCACCGTGTGGGGCATCATGAACAGCTTCATCGGCATCTCGAAATCGCAGACCACCAATCTGGCCGTGGTCGCGCCGGGCATCGCCGAAGCGCTGCTCGCCACCGCCTTCGGCCTTGCCGCGGCGATCCCGGCGGTCATCATCTACAACCACTTTTCGCGGGTGACGAAGGGCTATCTCGAGCTGGTCGGCCGGGCCTCGGGCGCGGCGGCGCGGCTGTTATCGCGCGATCTCGATCGCACCCATGTCAGTTCGCTCGGCAATCTCAATTCGCACGCGGCGGAGTAGGCGATGGCCATTTCGATCTCCGACAGCGACCTCGACGACGACAATGATTTCGCGGAAACGCACGAGATCAACGTCACCCCGTTCATCGACGTCATCCTCGTCCTCCTGATCATCTTCATGGTCGCGGCGCCATTATCGACGGTCGATCTTCCGATCGATCTACCGTCCTCGACCGCGACGCCGCAGAAGAAGCCGGACAAGCCGACCTATCTCACGATCAAGCCGGATCTGGCGCTGGCGATCGGCGAAAGCCCGGTCAAGCGCTCCGTTCTGGTGTCGACGCTGGATGCGATGGCGGACGCCAGCAAGGACCGCTTCATCTTCCTGCGCGCCGATCGCGCGGTGCCCTATGGCGAGATGATGGACGTGCTGGAGATGCTGCGCGCCGGCGGCTATTCCAAGATCAAGCTGGTGGCGCTGGAAGGCGTTCCGAACGCGGCCTCGCCAGCACCGGAAAATCCAAAACCCTGAGTCCCGTATCTCGAGCGTATGACCTGATTGCAATGTCCGACCTCGACACCGAAGCAAGATCGTCCCGGCGGCTGTGGGTATTCGCAGGCCTCGGCGCGCTCGCGCTGCACCTCGGCGGGGCGGCGCTCGCGGTCGCGCATCTGAGCAGTGCCGATCTCGACGACGACCTCGGCGCGCCCGCGATCGAGATCGGCCTGGAAATGACATCGCCGCATCTGGAGCCGACCGATCTGCCGCCGGGTCCGGACACTGAGGCTTCCGTCGCCTCACCGGCGATTGCCGAACAAAAGGCCGAGCTGAAAGACTCGGAGCTGCCGAAGGACATGCCGACCGAAACCGAAGATCCGGATCGGGTGGTGACGCCGAACGATTCCCAGAAGCCGAAGGAGGACGACACCAAGATCGCCACGGTGCAGACCTCCGCTTCCACGGAATCGGTCGCGGCGGAAGCGACCGCGACGCCCAGCTCGGAAAACATTCCCGAAGGCAAGCGCTCGGTCGCGCCCGCGCAGGGCACCGGCGAAAGTGTTCGCCGCATTCGAGCGACCTGGCAGAAGGAACTGATCGCCCACCTGGACAAGCACAAGCGCTATCCGGCAGAGCGTTCACTGAAAAGCGCCGAGATCCTGATCTCTTTTGCGCTGGACCGGATGGGGCACGTCCTGTCAACCACCATCGTCAAGGGGTCGGGCGACGTGGCGTTTGATCAGGCGGCGCTAGCGATGGTGCGAAAATCCGATCCGGTGCCGCCGCCGCCGCCGGCGGTCGCCGACGAGGGATTGAGCTTTACGTTGCCGGTGATTTTCCGGGTCAAGGGCAAGGGCTGATTTTTCGGAAGTGTCTTGCCGTCGTGCGGCTCTGCCTTCGCATCAGCGCAGATAATACCGGATGCCGACATAGACCACGACGAGGCAGGCGAAGATCAGCGCCACCGGAAGCCGGGGTTTTGCACCCGGGCCGCCCATCGACTTTTGCGCGGCCGGCTTGCGCGGGGCCGGCGGGCGCTTGAAGGCGGTGACGTTGTCCTTTGTCTGACGGGTCGATTGAGCGGGTAGCTCGGGCGGCTCGCCGGCGCCGCCCATTTCGCGATAATAAGCGTGGTACATCAGGTTGATGGTGGCTTCGGTCGCCGCGGGCTCGGGCATTTGCTGCAGCAGCGCCTTGTAGCTTTCGAGAAAGGTAAGGGCTTCCGGGGGCAGGGCGGAGGCGCCGTTCAGCTTGGCCATCATCTTCCAGGTCGCAAAATCGGCTCTCGCCCTGGTGTCGGCGCGTCGCGCGATCAACATATCCGCAGCCTTGATCACCATGCCCTCAGCCTTTTTTTCGCGTTTCCCTCTATGAAAAGGACTACGCGTTCCCGGTTACCACCAGAAGCAACTGGATTACATAGCCGGTCATCGTTCGCAGTATGGTTGAAATAATATCAAGATTTAGACCGAACTGCGAACCGGCCAAGGGGAGCAGGATCAGAATTCCGATCAGGATCAGCATCCCGAACGGTTCCAGCCGGGCGAGCGGGGCGCCGAGCACCCTCGGCAGCAATCCGACCGCGACCCGCCCGCCGTCCAGCGGGGGGATCGGCAGCATATTAAAGACCGCCAGCACGACATTGATGAGAAGCGCGTTTTTGAGGTTGTCGGCAACCCACTGCGCGGTGTTCGCCGGCACGTAGTCCACGATATGGAACGCGGCGGCGGCGGCCAAGGCCAGCGCGATGTTGGTGGCGGGGCCGGCCAGCGCGACCCAGACCATGTCGATCCGGGGGTTACGGAGGGCGCGAAAATTCACCGGCACCGGCTTGGCGTAGCCGAACAGGAACGGCGAATGAGCGAGCAGCAGCATCGCCGGCAGCATCAGCGTGCCGAAGGGATCGATGTGCTTGAGCGGATTGAAGCTGACCCGGCCGCGGTCATAGGCGGTGTTGTCGCCAAGCGCGTGCGCGACAAAACCATGCGCGGCTTCGTGGAAGGTGATGGCGATGATGAGGGGGAAGACCCAGACCGACAGGTCGTAGAGGGTGATGTTCACAAGACGATCCCGTTCTTTTCACGCGACTCGGACGGCGCGATCGACCGCACGCCATAGCGACACTTCATCAGGACGCTTCGAGATGTTCGTTCGCAGATGATCCGCGAGAAGCGCGCCTGCCGGTGACAGATTGGCAGCGCGATGCAGGCGGATGTCAGCGGCTGGCAATCGCGGCATGCCGTCGCGATGCGACAGCGGACGCAGCTTCGGCGGAAAGGTGCCGGCTTTGACGACAGTCACGGCGAGACCCTGGGCCACGACGGACTCGACGGCTCCGAGGCTGTGGCTGACGAAAGCCAGCCGCCACGGGCGCTTGGCCGCATCGAGCGCCTCGATCGCCCATTTCCGGAACAGGCAGCCTTGCGGATAGAGCGCGACGGGCAGCGGCTCCAGATCCTCGACCGCCTGAGAAGGGGCGGCCGCCCAGACCGCTTGTTCGCGCCGCAGGAATTCGCCTTCGCCGCGTCCTTCCGGATGCATGGCGATGACGAGGTCATAGGCTTCGCCGAGCCGCGCCGGCATCGAGGAAGTGAGCCCTGTCTCCATCTCGATATGAATCTTCGGATAACCGGCGAGGAAATTTGCCAGTAATGGCGGAATGATGAACGTGCCGTAGTCGTCCATCACGCCGAGGCGGACGACGCCCTCGACCTTGCGCTCGGCGAGCCTGCCGATTGCCTCCTCGTTCAGCGTCAGGATACGCCGTGCATATCCAAGCAGCCGTTCGCCCGCCGCGCTCAAATCGACATTCGCCTTGGTCCGGTTGAACAGCTCCACGTCCAGACGATCCTCGAGGCGCTTGATCTGCATGCTCACAGCCGACTGGGTCCGGTTGAGCGTGGCGGCCGCCCGCGTGAAGGAGCGATGGTCTGCCACCGCGACGAACGCCTCCAGCAAATCCGGATCGAGGTTGGGCATGCTCATAACGAAACGTTATTTCCCTTATCAATTAAATTCCATACCTTGATTGATAGCGCTCCAGTACGGTCCCAGGCAAGCGATAAGCAGGGACGGATGGAATGGGACAGGGCTGGGGCGTCATGGCGGCGGTAATCTCGAGCGGCCTCGGCGGGACGTCGATTGGCGCCACACGCTATCTGGTGAACGCGATTGATCCCCTTGCGATCGGCTCGTTCCGGTTCGGCATCGGCTTTCTGCTGTTGCTGCCGGTTGCGCTTTTGCAAGGCAATCGTTGGCCTGCGCGGCGGGACTGGCCCGCTGTGGCCGGATTGGGCGTTTTATATTTTGCCCTGTTTCCGATCCTGTTCAACGCCTCGCTGATCTTCACCACGGCCGCGCGGGGCGCACTTGCCTTGTCGACCCTGCCTCTGCTGACCATGGTCGTTGGGGCGGCGATCGGAAGTGAAGCCCTGACGGCGCGCAAGTCCATCGGCGTCCTAATCGCGATGCTTGGGGTCGCCGTCGCTCTTCTGTCTGGACTGAACTCCGCGCCGGCCGGCGCCTGGCGCGGCGATCTTCTGATGGTCGGCGCCGCGCTGTGCATGGCGCTCTACAGCATATGGTCGAAGCCTTTTATCACGCGCTCCGGTCCGATTCCCTTCACCACCATGTCGATGGGTGTCGGCGCCGCATGCCTCATCCTGGTTTCATGCGGGCGTGGCAGCTTCACGCCGGTTGCCGCTTTCGGGATCCCGCAATGGCTGGCGGCCACTTATCTCGGCGCATTCGGCGGCGCGCTCACGTTCTATCTGTGGGCGTTTGCGCTGGAGCGCACGACGCCGACCCGCGTGGCAATCTCCGTCACGGTCAATCCGATCACCGCGTCGCTGGTTGGCGCTGCATTGCTGCACGAGCAACTCGGCTGGAATCTCGTTGGCGGGATCGTGACGGTTTTTGCCGGCATCTGGATCGCGACGACGGCGGGCCGGCCTCCCACTGCAACAACGCAATTATCTCCAGCGATGCCCGACTAATACGTCGCCCGTCCGCCGGAAATGTCGAACACCGCACCGGTCGAGAACGAGCAATCCTCCGACGCCAGCCACGCCGCCATCGCCGCGAGTTCTTCCACGAGGACAAAGCGGTTCTTTGGAATTTTGGACAGCATGAAATCGATATGCGCTTGCGTCATCTGGTCGAAGATCGCGGTTTTCGCGGCGGCCGGAGTCACCGCGTTGACGGCGATGTCATAGGCGGCGAGTTCCTTGCCGAGCGATTTCGTCAGCGCGATGAGTCCGGCCTTCGAGGCCGAGTAATGCGCCGCGTTGGGGTTGCCTTCCTTGCCGGCGATGGAGGCGATGTTGACGATGCGGCCGTAGTTCTGCTTGACCATCGAAGGCACGATCGCCTTGCAGCAGATGAAGGGCCCGTCGAGATTGACGCGCAGCACCTTGCGCCATTCGTCGAGGTCGGTTTCCCACACCGTCTTGTTGATGCCGGCGATGCCGGCATTGTTGACGAGGATGTCGATCTTGCCGAGCGCCTTGAGCGTGGCGTCGCGCGTCTGCTCAACCGCGGCTAGATCCGACACGTCGACCTTGAACGCGGTGACGCCGCCGCCGATCTCCTTCGCGGTCTTCTCGGCAAACGGCAGGTCATGGTCCCAGATCGCGACC
>JBAUUA010000566.1:0-2303 GCA_049582465.1 Bradyrhizobium sp.
ATGATATTCCGCGGCACCCCAAAGCCCTTGTCGTAGAGCAGGCCGAGGGAATATTGCGCGAGGCTGTCGCCCTGTTCGGCGGCCCGGCGATACCACATCGCGGCTTCCGTATAGTTCTGCGGAACGCCGCGTCCGGTTTCAAACATGAAACCGAGATAGGACTGCGCGGCAGCATCGCCCCGCTCGGCCAGCGGGATGAAAATCCGCGACGCCGACACATAGTCGTGCCGGTTGAAGGCGGACACTCCCTGGCGCAATGACGCGGCTTCGGCGAAATCGCCGGCCGAGAACAGCAACAGAAGCACGCCAACGCCAACACAAAGAATTCTCGTCAAGTGCGCAACTGTCGACCAGCGCCTGCGCACCGCCGATTTCGGATCAAGATTTGTAGTGCGGGCACTGCTCACGATGATCCTCTATCCGTTTCGTCAATCGCGAGTACACACTAATACTGCGGGTCGAAAATATCCATACCGGCCGGTCCGGCTGGACGCACCGATGCCACGTCATCGGGTCGTCATGATCTCCCCTCGCGCAAAAAAACGTCTCCTATGGTCGAACGGGAGTGGTCATGATCCCCGAGCCGGGATACCTGTTCGGGCTCCAAGTAACCGCATCGTATCGCCGGAGTATCTTGAATGGCCTTCCCGCGCGCCTCACAGGCCCTGTCTCGCTTCACCGTGCTTGATCTCACCCGGGTCCGCTCCGGACCGACCTGCGTGCGGCAGCTCGCGGACTGGGGCGCCAACGTCATCAAGATCGACGCCCTGACGGAAGATGCCGGCGGCGAGCAGCCGGGCGGCCCGCGGCACGGCTCCGACTTTCAGAACCTGCACCGCAACAAGCGCGCGATGACGCTCAATCTGAAGGATCCGAGGGGAGTCGAGGTGTTCCGGCGGCTGGTGGAGAAGGCCGACGTCGTGGTGGAAAATTTCCGGCCCGATGTGAAGGCCCGGCTCGGCATCGATTACGACGCCTTGCGCAAGGTCAATCCGCGCCTCGTCTATGGCAGCATCTCCGGCTTCGGCCAGGACGGCCCCTATCACAAGCGTCCCGGCTTCGATCAGATCGCCCAGGGGATGGGCGGACTGATGTCGATCACCGGCGCGCCGGGCGAAGGGCCGATGCGGGTCGGCATCCCCGTCGCCGACCTCACCGCCGGCCTGTTCTGCGCGATCGGGATTCTCACCGCACTCCTGGAGCGCGACGTTTCGGGCGAAGGCCAGTGGGTGCAGACCTCGCTGCTGCAGGCGCAGATCTTCATGCTGGATTTCCAGGCGGCGCGCTGGCTGATGGAAAAGGAGGTCGCCCGGCAGGCGGGCAACAACCATCCGACCAGCATTCCGACCGGCGTGTTCAGGACATCCGACGGCTACATCAACATCGCGACCACGGGCGGACGAATCTGGGAGCGCTGCGCGCAGGCGATCGGCGCGCCCGAGCTCGTCGCCAATCCCGACTACGCCACCGCACCGGCGCGATCGAAGAACCGCGATGCGCTCAACGCCGAGATCAACAAGCTCACCCAAAAGAAATCGACCGAGACCTGGGTCAACGAACTCAACGCCGCCGGCGTGCCCTGCGGACCGATCTATTCGATCGACCAGATGTTCGAGGACGCGCAGGTTCGGCATCTCGGCATCGCCCAGGATGTGCCGAACGATGAGGACCGTCACATCAGCCTGGTGGGCCAGCCGGTGACGCTGTCGCGAACCCCGAGCCGGATGGCGGCACGGCCGCCGGAATTCGGCGAGCAGACCGACGAGGTGCTCGCCGAGTTCGGCTTCGATGCCAACGAGATCGCAGGGTTGCGGCAGGCCAAGGTGGTATAGGCGAAAGCGGGCTTCGCGCCCATTTTGCGACCGCTAGCAAAACAAAAGCCCGGCCAAACGTCGGGCTCATGGCTTTCCTGGCAAACAAATTCAGTACTTCGCGACCACCGGACCGCCCCATCTGTAGTTGAGGCCGACCCGAAGGACCAAAGTGAAATATACGGAACGTCGGCGCCCGACGGCGTACCCGCAGAGCAACAAAGCAACTAATTCGCGGCACCGGCGCTTTCGCACCAAGCCGCCCAAGAATCTCCGAAACGACGCCTAAGATTATGTTTAGACAGCTTTTTTTGGAGTTCGCCAGATGTTGCCGATGCGCCCCAAGGCGGCTTCGATGACCGGCCAGAACAAGAGCAGGATCGCCAGCGTGGTGATCGAGCCGACCAGGCCGTTGGACCAGAACACCTTCATGTCGCCGCCGGCGCCGATCATCGACAGCCGGAACGAATCCTCGGCGCGGCTGCCGAGCAC
>JBAUUA010000567.1:0-10338 GCA_049582465.1 Bradyrhizobium sp.
ATGCCGAGCATGACCTGCCGGTCATGATCGCGAGCGTGGTCATGATCATGTTCACCGGCAGGTGCCGATCATGATCATGTTGGCCGTGGTGGTGCAGGTCGCGTGCACGCGCCGGCAAGCTTCGGCAACGCATTCGCGATCGGATCTCAGCGGAGACCACATGTGGCGCAGCCGAAGCGGTACGGCTGTCGGGGCAATTCGACCGCGCTGCTTGCTTGACCCTCCACAATCTCGGCGACGTTCGTGCGGGTGACTTGGCGGCCCTGCGGGGATCGTCGGTCCTTCCCGGCCGCTGTGCGGATTCTTGCCCATGGTGCCTTGAAAAGATCGGCAATCCACATCGGCAAATTTCTGTCCTTATTTGCTCTAAGTAACTGTAATATAGTGTTTATTTCTATAGTGCCATCGGCAGGAAACCTTGCTTTTCAACAAATCTAGAAGCCTTGCCAAGATCGGCAACGAACTTCGGCAAAATTCAGTACAAAAACGTCATAAAATAATGATATTGCTTTTTATATTGAAACAAGAGATCGGCAGAAAATGCTTGAAACACCGGCGAGAATCGAACCCTGTCTGTTCGAGGACGATGTTCCACGTGTCCTTGCCGATCTCGCCGTAGAGATCCAACGCGAGTCCGCCAACATCGGAAACGGGTTGAACCAGGACAGCCTGGCCGAGCTCGCGGATCTCGTTCGAATGATGAACAGCTACTACTCAAACCTCATTGAAGGACACAACACGCGCCCCCTGGACATTGAAAAGGCATTGGCCGGCGCCCAGATCGAGCCCGAAAAAAGACCCCTTGCGCTGGAGGCGAAGGCGCACGTCGAGGTGCAGCGGGCGATCGACATCGCGCATATGACGAACAAGCTGCCCATACCGGTCTCGACGACGTTCATATTGTGGGTTCACAAGTCATTCTACGACGAGATGCCTGCTGAATTCCGGGTGACGAAGCGGCAGGACGGAGGCGAGATTCCCATCGTCCCGGGCAAGTTCAGGTCGTCGCCAGAAGAGGATATCGCCGTCGGCCGGCACGTGCCTCCTTCCTCAAGCGTGGTCCAAACCTTCATGGACTACTTCGAAAAGCGCTTCACCGCAGCAGAAGGAAAGGCGAGCCTTGGGATCATCGCCATAGCAACAGCGCATCATCGCCTGAACTACATCCATCCATTCGTCGACGGCAACGGGCGGGTCAGCCGGCTGATGTCGCACGCCATGGGCTTACGCGCCGGCATCGGCGGTTCGGGCCTTTGGTCCATCTCGAGGGGACTGGCCCGAGGCCTCAGGGACCGCGGCGAATACAAACGTTACATGGACAGCGCCGACAGTCCCAGACGGGGGGATCGCGACGGTCGCGGAAACCTCTCCGAAGCGGCCCTCATCGAGTTTTCGGAATGGTTTCTGAGCGTCATGCTGGACCAGATAAGATTTAGCAAGGCCGTATTCCAACTCGACAAGATCCAGGAGCGCTACAAGGACCTTCTCGCCGACCGCAATCTCGAATCCCGCGCGATCGACTTGGTCATGTCGATCTTCAAGTTCGGGGAAATGGAACGCGGAGACGCCCCCCACGTCTTGAGAATGCCCGAGCGGACCGCCCGCACGGTAGTGTCGAAGCTGACCCAGCAGGGATTCCTGAAGTCAAGCACTCCGAAAGGGCCGGTCCGTGTTGCTTTCCCCCTGGAGTACCGCGAGCGCCTTTTTCCGAACCTGTTCGCCGAAGGAAAAATCGAGGCGCCCGAACCGCCGGCACTGCAGTTCGGGCGTTGAATAAGGCGGAGGCTTGAATCGAAGCAACCGTCGCGAAGAACTCCGACGCTGAAGATCAAAGACCCTCCCTTTTAAGGTAACGGGGCGCAATCAAAAGCTGCCGAATTGCGTCGATTTCGACGAGCCGCGGCTTTCTTACGGTAACGGACCTCAATGATTTCAATGGTCCGGCCCAGACTACGAATCTAGGGGGCAGGATTCGAATCTCTTCGGGCGCGCCAGTACTGCCACCATTCGGAACAAATCTGCGAAGTTCGAACGAGCGGCGTCTAAGCTTATCGTGGTTGCCCGTTATCGCGGGTCCAAGTCGTCCTATGCCATCATCGATGAAGCGCTGGCCGCCATCCGCGATAATGAAGACGTAACAAGCCAACAGGTCATAGCTAAGCGAAAATTCAGAGAAGAAGAGCCTGAGGCTCAGCATTGATTCCCCATGCTCTCGGCGAAGACGCGACCAATCTGGCGGTGACGGTGGGACAACGACAAGCCAGAGGATTCTCGCCCTGCCTGCCCTGGGTGGGGCTGGCTGCGGGTCTGCCCGTCGTTGACATAGTACCTTTGGCTAGTGGCTAGGCCCGATCTCGCAAAGATTAACGCAAAATATATGTTTTCGCTCAATCGTGCGGGACCAGCACTGATTTCTCGCCACGGCGATACGTCGGCCAGCTTCCGCCGGCCCCGCCCGATCAAACGTCAGGAACTGACGCCAAAGGATATTTCCCATGCGCGCGTCGTTAAAAATCGCTTCGATTGCGCTGGCTGCATTCATTGCTGTTCTGCCCGCGGCCCGCGCCGAGGATGGTGTCTCGGCCGACAGAATCCTGCTGGGACAGGCTGGGGCGCTGACCGGCCCGGCAGCCGCACTGGGCCAGGGTATGAAGGTTGGACTAGAAGCCGCCTTCGCCGAAGTAAACAAGGCCGGCGGCGTCAAGGGACGCAAGCTCGAACTCAAGAGCGTCGATGACGGCTACGAGCCGACACGCTCGATCGGCGTGGTCAAGAAGTTGCTGGAGGAGGACAAGGTATTCGCGATCGTCGGCACCGTCGGCACGCCGACCGCCGCTGCGATCCTGCCGATCGCGGCCAATGCCGGCGTTCCGATGATCGGCCCGTTCTCCGGCGTCGAATTTCTCCGCGAGCCTTATAAGCCATTGGTCATGAACGTCCGCGCCTCCTACTATCAGGAGACCGAGGCGATGGTCGAGCACCTCACCAAGGATCTCGGCGTCACCCGTATCGGCATCATGTATCAGGACGACGCCTATGGGCAGGCGGGCCTCTCGGGGCTGCAGCGCGCGCTGGAAAAGCGCGACATGAAGCTGACCGGCGAGGGGACGTACGAACGCAACACCGTCGCGATCAAGGGCGCGCTGCTCGCGGTGCGAAAGGCCAGACCCGAGGCCGTGGTGATGATCAGCTCCTACAAGCCGGCTGCCGAGTTCATCAAACTGGCGCGCCAGATCAAGTTCGACCCGACCTTCGTCAACGTCTCCTTCGTCGGCTCCGACGCCCTCGCCAAAGAACTTGGACCCGTTGGGGCGGGCGTCGTCGTCACGCAGGTGGTGCCGTTCCCGCTGGATGGCAAGACACCGGTGGTCGACCGCTATCAGGCTTCGCTCAAAGCAGTAGCGCCGGATGCGCAGCCCGGTTTCGTGTCGCTGGAGGGTTATCTGGTCGGCCGCACACTGATCGCCGCGCTCGAGAAAATCGACGGTGCGCCCACGCGCAAGGCGTTGATCGAGGCGGTGCAGAAAGCCAGCCCGATCGACTTCGGCGGCCTGCAGCTGTCTTACAGCACCACCAGCAATCGCGGTTCGGACCAGGTGTTTCTTACGGCGATTCAGGGTGACGGAAGCCTCAAGGCGATCGACCGCCTGCAAAAAGCCGGAATGTGACGACCGCTTCAGCCGATACGGCGACAATGGGTACAGCACGAGCTTCGGGGGAAATGATGAAGGCAGCGACGTCGAAATTGCATTTCGGTTTGCGAGGCCGTCTGTTCACGGCGTTCGGATTGGTTGCAGCGTTGACTGTGATCGCAAGCCTCAACGCGATCTTCTCCTATGTCAGCCTTGGCGATTCTCTCGGAGTGATCGCCGAGCACAGTCTGCCTGAAATTACACGATCTTCAAATGTCATCAAGGCGGCAGGCGATGTCGGTTCGGCCGCGCCGAGCCTGCTTGCCGCGGCAAATAACGCCGAGCGCAGCGACGCCTTCGAGACGCTCGCGACAGCGCGCGAGGAGATGAAACGCGCCCTCGGCTTGCTCAGCGCCGAAGACTCCGCAAAGCTCAACGGTACTGCCGGCCGCATTCTTGAAAACCTGACGCGGCTCGAGCAATCCGTGACCGAGCGCCAGCGGATCGCCGAGGCCCGTAACGCGCTGATAGGCGAACTGCGCAAGACGCATCAGAAACTCGCGGAAAAAATGATCCCGATCGCGGACGACGTCGCCTTTACGCTTACCATGGCGCTGGAGACCGCGGCCGACGGGCAGGATCCCGCGACCATCCACAAAACCCTGATGGGGCTGGCCGACAACGAACTCGGCGCGCTGCAGGCGGTGCTGGCCCTGCGTGCCGAATCCAACCTTACGCTCGGCATCCTCGTTGAGGCCGCCGACCTGGCAACGGCCGACCTGCTGCCGCCGGTGAAGGACCGCTTCACGGCCGCCGCCAATCACATCGGCAAGGCTGCTGCGATTCTCAAGGACGCCGAAACGACCAGGCTTGTCGACCAGTTGGTCGCCATCGGGCGCGGCAAGGACAATATCTTCGATCTGAAGCAGAAGGAAATTGCCGCAACCAAGACCGGTATTGACGTATTGGCGGAGAACCGCGTGCTCGCAACCGAGTTCGCAAAGGAGGTGTCCGGACTTGGCCAGCGCAGCCAGGCCGCGGCCGCAGGCGCGGTGCGCGCCTCGCAGGCGGAAATCCGCCAGGGCAGGGTCGTGCTGGTCGTTATCGCTCTTGCGAGCCTGCTCGCGGCGCTGCTGATCGGCTGGTTCTACGTCGGCCGTGGCGTGGTGCGCCGTCTCGTCGGATTGCAGGGCAGCATGAAGGCGATCGCGGCCGGAGACCTCGCGGTGGAAGTTGCCACCAAGGGTTCGGACGAAATCGCGGCGATGGGCGAAGCGCTTCAGGTGTTCAAGGACAACATGGAGGAATCCAACCGCTTGCGTGCCGAACGCAGCGAAGGCGAGAAGCGCGCCGCAGCCGATCGGCGAGCCGAAATGCATCAACTCGCCGATGAATTCCATGCTGCGGTCGGTGAGATCATACAAACAGTATCGTCAGCTTCGACCGAACTCGAGGCTTCGGCCAAGACACTGACCGACACCGCGACCGAGACCCAGCATTTGTCCGCAATGGTAGAAGCCGCATCGGGCGACGCTTCCCGGAATGTCGATTCGGTCGCCGCCGCCACTGAAGAGATGACCGCCTCGATTGCCGAGATCAACCGTCAGGCGCAGGAATCCAACCGCATCGCCTCCGACGCGGTGCATCAGGCCGAAATTACCGATACCCGCATCAACGAATTGTCCAAGGCGGCGACGCGCATCGGGGATGTCATCAACCTCATTACCAGCATCGCGGAGCAAACCAATCTGTTGGCGTTGAACGCGACCATCGAGGCGGCCCGTGCCGGCGAATCCGGCAAGGGATTTGCTGTCGTTGCTCAGGAAGTCAAGACGCTGGCGACCCAAACCAGCAAGGCAACCAACGAGATCAGCTCGCAGATCGCCGGAATGCAGGTGGCGACGCAGGAGTCGGTCAGTGCGATCAAGCAGATCGGTGTCACCATCGGCCGCATTTCGGAAATTGCCCTGGTCATCGCCGCCTCGGTCGAACAACAGGGGAGCGCCACGCAGGAGATCGTTCGCAGCGTTCAAGGCGCGGCAAAATCCACCAGCCAGGTGGCTACCAACATCACCGAAGTGAACAAGGGCGCGAACGAAACGAGTTCTGCCTCCTCGCAGGTACTGTCGTCGGCGCAGTCCCTGTCCGGTGAGAGCAATCGCCTCACGCTCGAGGTCGACCGCTTCCTGGAGACCGTACGCGCCGCGTAATGCCGGCGGAAGGAAGTGCCGCGTGCCGGCGGTAAACGCCGACATGTTTTCGAAGCGCCTGCAGTGGCAGCGCTTCGAGTCCCCGCTGATCAACGTCGCGCCGCTTGCCAGTGCGAGCGGCACGATCAACATCGGCGCCGCGCCGGGAAATACCCCGGTCGCACCGGGAACCCTGAACACCGCCGGAATCGTATTCGGGGCGGGCACCGGCGGAATCAACTTCAACCACGCCTCTTAACGGCCTCGCAAGTGGGAAAATGTTCGGAAGGTTCCGCAGACCTTATGGGCGGTAAAAATCTCATGCCGCCAGTCCAGCCGTGCGCAGATCGCGGAACTTCCGGCTCTCTTTCGCATAGGCGGTCAGCAGGGTTTTTACCCATAGGGCCATCCCCCTCGGCCTTGAGGCCGATGCGTTGCGACTTGTTGTAGTGCTGCTCGGTGATTGTCGCCATCGTCAGCGTCTTCCAAGTCCAGGTGATGCCCGTGTCGCCGATACGCTTGCGGTAGGCGAGCAGCGACGTCTCGTCGGCGAATTCATCCGCGATTTCCCCATGTCTTAGGCGGTCTTTGTATTTGGAGGTGGTCTCCAGACGCACGAGCGTTTCGACGAACTCACGCAGATTGCGCTTTCTTTTCGCCGCGAGGTTCGTCTGCTCGGCGAAGTATCGAGCCTGGTCCAGGTGGATGTCGGTTGCGGAGCCCAGCCGCAACGTGATTTCGCGGCGGCGCACGTACCAGACGGCCTTGCCCGACGTGATGCGCAGCGTTAGTCCGGTTGTTTTTTTATCGCGCCATTCGGCAAGCTTACCGACGATCGCACCGCTATCGCTGTACGAGATCGCGCTTTGAAAGTCGTTCGCGGTCAACGCCTTCACTTCCCGCTTGTAAATCGGCTTTTCCGACATCCGACATCCCGTACAACGATCGTACAAATTCAGCTTCTAACAGACCCGGAATTGCGCGGCGGCCAGAATGCCTTCAGATTGCTTATTTTTTCGTTGTTTCAATGGGTTAAGGAGGTAATAAGCGGGATTCGTCGTCCTTTGTTCTTCCCTTCCCAAGCTGCATACGAGGGTTCGATTCCCTTCGCCCGCTCCAGTCCCGCGCAGGCTTAATCGATCGCCGCCACCGCCACGAGTCTATCTTTTGCCCCCGATCGCGCCTATATCCACTCTGTCGCAAGACGATGGCGCTGAAACTCAGAGCGGACTGCGGGCAGACCCGGGGGCAGTACCCGGCGCCTCCACCCTAGCAGCTTGAGCTTAAAGGTCTCATTCCGGTGAGATCGATTGCGCCGCAAGGCGGAATCCCTGGGCTGCTACGGCGGGGGCGAAACAGGATCGATGGTCGCAAAGAAGCTCTGAATTGTGCTCGGCATGATACCGCCGTTATCGGGTCAAAAACCTAAATGCAAACGATAACGTTGCATTGAACGAAGTGCGCCTCGCGGCGTAACCTGTTCGGGGTCCGGAGCACCTGGCAACAGAAGCTTCATCGCCGCGTCAACCCTCGGGTTGGCGCGGCTTTGTTTTAAGGGGTCGGGCGCGCCGCAAGGCATCGGCTTCAATAGCGGCGGCCGCCGTGCTAGATCATGGGCATGCACAACAAACGAGGCGACCGTTGAGCGAGGCGATCATCTCGACCGATCCGTCCCGCCATCAGCTGTTGAAGATCGCCGGCCTTGGCGTGCTCACGGGCGTTCTCACCCCGCTGATGGTGCCGCTGATCGACCGGATCGAGGGTACGCCCGGCGATCTCCGCATTGGGCTCGTGGCGATTCCGTTCGCCATTCTCGTCTTTGGCCTGCTGCGGCGCTGCAGTGCCAATCCGTGGTGGGCGGCGTGGATTGCGGCGCTCGTCACCATGATCGCCTTCGTGGCCGCGGTGAATGTCGCGGTGTTCGTCGACGGGCAGGCCGACCCCGCGGGCAAGGCGGCACGGAACGTGCTGTCCGGTTTGGCCGGCGGCTTTGTCGGCGCGCTCCTGATGGCGCTGGGGATTGCGCTGTTGCCGGCGGGCCCGCGCGATGGCTCGGCGTGGCTGCCGATGCTGGTCACCGGCAGCGTCGCCGGCGCGCTGCTGGCGCTCGACAATGCGCTCGACCTCGATCTCGTCTCGGTGCTCTATCCGGTCTGGCAGGCCGGCGTCGCAACCACGCTGGCGCTGGCCTTGCGGCGGCCGAAACTTTCCTGAAAAATATTTCGTTCACGCCTCCGCCTGCATTCACACGGCCGCCCCGGCCTGACCGGGGCCGCCGCATGCTTCGTCACGCGCCCTTCTTCAAGCGCCTTGTCTTCAAGAACCTTGCGGCACTTGGTCGAGGAAGCCGGTGATGCTCTTGATCCGCCCGTCGCTGAGAACCGCAAAATCCGTTCCCTTGATCGGGCTGTCGGCGCCGTCGGGGCCGAGGCCCCGGGAGAAGCGGACGTGATCGCCGAACCCGTCTGCGCCGCCGAGCAGGCGAAACCGGAAATCCGGAAAGCGCTGCTGCACCCCGGCGACGAGCGCGTCGACGCCGTCGTGGCCATCGCCGCTCATCAGGGGGTCGACATATCTGGCGTCGCTGGCCCAGTTTTCGCTGAGGATCGCGCGGCGGCGGTTCGGCGACCGCTCGTTCCACAGGTCGATATAGCGGCTGGCAATGCTATTGACGTCGGTCATGGTCTCGCTCCTTCGGTTGGTCCGCCGTTTTATCGGCGCACCAACTATCGAAGATTCAAGCGAGCCAATCGATTACCTCAGAGGTCAAGGATTTCGATTTAGAGCTTCGGTTCTGATTGAAACAGAACCGAAGCTCTAGATTCTTTTTTGACGCGTTTTCTTCACGCGAACCGGAATCCACTTCGCTCGAAAACGCTCTACCTCGCCGCGGTCACCATGATCTCGACATTGTACGGAGCGGCTGCGAGCTTCGCCTCGACGGTGGCGCGCGCCGGCGTATTGCCCGCCGATACCCAGCCGTCCCACACCGCGTTCATCTCGGGGAACGTCTTCATGTCGGTGAGATAAATCGTCGCCGTCAGAAGCTTCGACTTGTCGCTGCCCGCTTTCGCAAGATGGCCGTCGATGATCGCGAGCACCTCCTGCGTCTGCTCGGTGACGCTCTTGCCGGCCGCCTTGTTGGCGACGATTCCGGCGAGATAGACGGTGTTGCCGTGGACCACGACCTGGCTCATGCGCGGACCGGTCTCGAAACGCTGGATGGTCATCCTGTTCTCCAAATGAGTGAGGCCGGTTACTTAGCGCAGGGATGCGGCCTCCGCCACTGCGATGTGGCGGAGGCTGCCGGTGCGCTTTCGCCCGAAAAATGCCTCTTGTTCGCTACGGCGCGACTGTCAGCGTCGCCTTCATGTTGGGATGGTAGCGGCAATAATATTCGACCGTGCCGGCCTTCGTCAGAACCAGGGTGACGGTCTTCTTCGGCGGTATGGTCACGTCCCAGTCGCCGTTTCGCGCCGTCGCGGTGTGGGCGAGAATGTCCTTGTTGACCCATTCGATGGTGTCGCCGACCTTTGCCGACGCTTCCGCCGGCGCGATCACGAGGTTCTCCATGGTGATCTCAACGGTCGCCGCATGCGCCGGGATGGACACCCCCCATACCAGGGCCGCGGCGATCGGGAGCGTCCATCTCGGCATCATGCAAGGCTCCTCACTTCAGGCTGGCGGCGACGTGTTCGGCGTGCTGCTCGTGGCCCTGGAAGATCTTCAGGCCGGTCTGCAGCAGGCTCTTCAGTTCTGCGTTGCTGGCGTTGGGGATCAGCGTGGTCTCGAGCGCGCTGTCGACCGCCTTGTGGTAGGCCACCTCGTTGGCGACATAGGCCTTGTCAAAGGCGGCCCCGCTTAGCTTGCCGAGTTCGGCGAGCTTGTCGGCGGCATTCTTCGACAGCGTCCGGCTGGTGTCGTTGTCTTCGGGCGTGACCTTGAGCTTCTTCACCAGATCCAGCGCCTGCTTGTTCACGGCTTCATGGTCGCGCACCATGTCTTCCGCGAACGCCTTGACCTCCTTGTTGCCGGATTTCGTCAGCGCCTGTTTCGCCGCCGCGACATCGATGACGCCGGCGGTATAGGCGATATGCGCGATCTGCGGATCGGTTGGCTTTGCGCCTTGCGCCAGCGCCGCACTGCCGAGCAGGCTCACCGCGGCGATTGCCGCGCTCAATCGAACGAACATGGTTTGACACTCCTGTGGCGCCGCGAGCGAAAGCCGCGGCGCATGGTTGGTTGCACAGGGGTTTGATGCCGCACGAACGCGAAGGTTCCCGGAAAAATTACGCGCTTAGGCCCAAACGCTTCATCACTGCCTCGGTCAGCCTTTCGCAGCGCTTGCCGGCGAACGGAAATGCTTCCAGCACCACGGGGCCGATCTTCTTCTCGACATTGTCGCGCAGCATGGCGCGGGCGCGGTGCAGCCGGGTCTTCACGGTCTCCGGCTTCAGCCCGAGAATCTCCGCGGTTTCCTCGACATTCATCCCCTCGATCACGCGGGTGATGAAGAC